>JALCNL010000021.1 GCA_022649055.1 Megasphaera sp. | reverse complement strand
CTTCGGGTTCCCAACCCCAAAATAGTATCGACCTTATGCCGTCTATCTGTATTATAGCATGTGATATCTTTATTTTCGTTTATGGTGGCGCTGAAAAAGCGTGATGTTTACTCTAAGAATTGATGAATCAGATAAAAAAGAAAAGCAGCATGATTATAAAAATATTGCCATATAGATTTGTAATAAATTAAATATTATAAATAATATACTTGACTATTAAATTAATTAGTGTAATAATAAATCAAAGCAATGGTGCTATATGTATACCATTGCTTTTTTTTATTTATTTAAGGAATGAGGTGGTTAAAATTAATATCTACATGGAGAATTCGCAGAGAACCATATGACAATAACGCAATCATTTAAAGGGGGGAAATGCAAGTGGGTATGTATATTTTAAAAAGACTGGCTATTTCGATTCCTGTTCTCTTTCTTATATCCGTAGGTGCATTTGTCCTGGTACACCTGACACCGGGTGACCCGGCAGATATGTATATTACACCGGATATGACACAGGCTCAGGTTGAAATTACAAGAGCAGCATTAGGGTTGGATAAACCGTTAGTTGTACAGTATGTAGATTGGATTGGAAATTTTTTAAGTGGTAATATGGGATTTTCCTTTGGCAATCGGCAACCTGTATTGGAGATTATCGGGCAGCGTCTTAGTCCGACTTTAATACTTATGAGTATTAGTTTGCTTGTAGCCTATGTATCGGCAATTCCCTTGGGAATAATAGCAGCGTTACGTAAAAATTCCTGGGTCGATCGAGCTATTATTGGCTGGACATTTTTCAATGTATCTTTTCCGCCATTTTTTTTAGGATTGGCACTGATTTATCTCTTTGCTGTTCAAATTGATATTTTTCCGACCGGTGGCATGACGGTTCTCGGAGCAGAAAATGATATGGGTGATAGAATGATGCACCTTGTTTTACCAGTAATTGTTATGGCGTCACAGTTTTCCGCCAATATGATTCGGTATGTTCGGGCGAGTGTATTGGATGTATTAAGTCAAAACTATATTCGCACCGCTTTGGCAAAAGGATTAGATCAGAAACAAATTTTGTCTGCTCATGTTTTTCGCAATTCTCTGATTCCCATTGTTACAGTTATTGGGACGGATCTTCCTAAGGTTATTGGTGGTGCCGTTATAACGGAACAGATTTTTCAATGGCCGGGAATTGGCTCATTGACAGTTGCTGCTATTAATTCACGTGACTATCCGATACTTATGGCTATTGTTATTTTATCGGCGGTTGCTGTACTGGCTGCTAATCTATTGGTGGATATCATGTATGCCGTCATTGATCCGCGAATCAAATACAGTAAATAAAGGGGGAAGCGTATATGGATGCGGAAAAATTAGTCTTAGTTCATCAAAACGGCATGTTAGGTCAGTTTAATCCGGAATTTATTCAAGAAGAAAAAGCGGAACAGAAGAAGAATGCGGAAAAAGTGGAATCTTGGGGGAAAATTACATGGCGGCGTTTCTGTAAGAATCGAGTAGCGTATTGGAGCATGTTTTTGTTTTTTGCGATTATACTCTTAGCTGTGCTGGCTCCGATTATTTCTCCATATAATCCGGTACAGACAGTAGGTGCTTTTGACGAAGCACCATCAATTGCACATTTGCTGGGAACAGATGATGTAGGGCGTGATGTATTGAGCCGTTTGATTTATGGTTCTCAGGTTTCTCTGATTGTCGGCATCGGTTCAGTAATTATTTATGCAGCTATTGGCATCACCTTGGGACTTTTATCGGGATATTTTGGCGGAGCAATTGATAGTATTATTATGCGGATTACGGAAGTGTTTATGGCGTATCCACAATTTATGATTATTCTTGTTATTGTTAGCTTAATAGGACCAAATATGATAACCGTTATGCTGGTAATGGGATTCATGGGGTGGCCGCCTATTTGCCGATTGGTCAGAGGCGAAGTGCTTCGTGTTAAATCATTAGACTATGTATCGGCAGCCATTGTTACCGGCTATTCCCCAGGAACCATTGTATTTAAACATATTTTGCCAAATGTGTTATCACCGATTCTCGTTAATTGTACGTTTGGTATTGCATCGGCTATCCTTATTGAAGCTTCTTTAAGCTTTCTGGGAATGGGAGTACAGCCACCGGCAGCTAGTTGGGGTAATATGTTGACGAGTGCTCAATCTATTACTATTTTATCAGAAGAACCTTGGCGTTGGATTCCGCCGGGAATTGCTATTCTTATTGCTGTACTCACGATAAACTTTTTGGGTGACGGACTTAATGAAGCGATAGATGGAGATTCAAAATAGAACATAGTATTGTAGTTGTATTGAAAATAAGAAAGGGGTATGATCATGGGCTTGTTAAATTGGATGCGTAAACGAAAAAGCCTTATCTTGGGTGTTTCTATGTTGGTAGGTGTAGCTATGCTTAGCGGATGCGGCGGAAATAAAGGTGGAGCTGGCGGAAAAACGGGAGATACCTTGTATATAGGAATGACAAATGCGCCGGATTCATTTAATCCATTGTTTAATCCGGGGATCGCTGGACAGTTTGCAATTCGTTTTATGTATGATACATTGCTGGGAATGCCGGAACCTAATAAATTTACACCACAATTAGCAGAAAGTTTTGAATCTCAGGATAATCAAAACTTTACTATTAAAATTAATCCTAAAGCAAAATGGACAGACGGTACGCCAGTTACCGCAGCTGACGTAGTGTATACACTTAATTTAATAGCGAATCCTAAGGTAGAAACATCTAAAGGAACGTATATTAATATGCTGGAAGGTGTAGATGATAAGGGAAAATTAGTTAGCGGCGATGCGATTCCGGGACTTGCAGCCAAGGATGAAAAGACGGTTGTTTTTAAGACAAAAGCGCCTGTAGATCCCAATTATTTAAAAAGTATGTTAGGGTTTGAGGTATATATTGTACCGAAACATGTATTTGAAAAGATTGATCCGGCAGCTATTGCTAATTCAGAAGCAGCAACAAAACCGACAGTGACTAGCGGTGCATATAAGTTTGTGGCTTATGTTACTAATGATCATGTTGAATATGCAGCCAATGAAGACTATTACAAGGGTGCACCCAAATTGAAAAAACTATTTATTCGGGTGATGAATGGGACTAACCTCGTAACGGAACTTAAGTCTGGTAATGTGCAATTAGCAGCGGGCGGCGGCATAGGCGTCATCCCTGTCAAGGATTTGGATGTTTTGAAAAAAGATAGTAAACTGATTGTTAAAACAGCACCTTCTTTTGCGGGACAGTATTTGGAAGTAAATAACAGCAATCCTATGTTTAATGTTAAGTTCCGCCGTGCAGTTACAATGGCCATCAATAGAAAACAACTTGTTGATCAGCTCTATAAGGGAACAGCACAAGTAGTTCCGACCGTATATACTATGGCTAGCCCGGTTTATGATAAGAGCGTGGAACCACTGCCATATGATCCTGCTAAAGCTAAGGAAGAATTAGCTGCTTCTGGATTTGATACATCGAAAGAATTAACCTTGCAAGTTCCTTTGGGAAATGTATTGCGTGAACAGTCAGCAGATCTGATTCAGCAAGATCTTAAAGCGATTGGATTGAATGTAAAGCAACAAAAATTAGATTTCCCTACCGTCCTTGGAAATGCTAAAAAAGGCGATTATGAACTGTTGCTTTTGGGATACGGTCTTACGGCAGATCCGGATTACAGTTCCTATTTTATTCCCGGCGGCAGCAGCAACTTCGCGCACACGGATGACCCAACACTTACGGATATGATGTTAAAAGCGGCTGCGATGACGTCGGCAGATCAGCGTAAAACGGCATATGTTGAAATTCAAAAATATATGCGGGATAATCAATTTGTTACATCTTTATATGAAACGGATTATATTATGGCTCAAAGCAAAAATCTTAAAGGCGGCATCAAAGATTTCTGGGAAGGTTCATTGGATGATATTAATGAATGGCATTTTGAATAATGGAAGCCCCGGCTATTACTCAGACAGAGAGGAGCGGCATGATGAGTGAAATAATTTTAAGCGTTAAAGATTTGACTATATCATTTCAAACGTTAGACGGCAAAGTATCAGCCGTTCGCGGTGTGAATTTTGATTTAAAAAAAGGGGAAACATTGGCAATTGTGGGAGAATCAGGCTCGGGAAAATCAGTTTCCATGAAAGCCATTAACAGAGTGCTTCCTCAAAAAAATACAATATATGATCAAGGTGAAATACTGTATCAAGGTAAAAATCTGCTTGAGTTATCAGAGCGGGAAATGGAAAAAATAAGGGGGAGGAAGATCGCAATGATCTTCCAAGACCCTATGACTTCTTTGAATCCAACAATGACCGTAGGAAAGCAAATTGCAGAATCTATACTGATTCATGAAAAAATGCCTAAGGATAAGGCTATGACGGAAGCCATTGAACTTATGAGACTTGTGGGAATACGCAATCCCGAAGAAAGTTGCAAAAATTATCCGCATCAATTTTCAGGCGGTATGCGTCAACGCGTTATGATAGCTTTATCGCTGGCTTGTAAGCCGGATATCCTTATTGCCGATGAACCTACGACTGCACTGGATGTTACAATACAGTCACAAATTTTGGATCTTATTGATGATCTTAAAGCTAAACTCAATATGTCGGTCATATTTATTACCCATGACTTGGGGGTTGTGGCGCATGTGGCAGACCGGGTAGCTGTTATGTATGCAGGCCGCATTATAGAAATAGGAACAGCTGAAGAAATTTTCTATAATCCGCAGCATCCGTATACCTGGGGACTTATTTGTTCTATGCCATCTTTGGATACGAAAGATGCGTCCTTATATAGCATTCCGGGAGCACCGCCTAATTTATTGCATATGCCTAAAGGAGATGCCTTTGCACCTAGAAATGCATATGCACTGGCTATTGATTTTGAGGAAGAACCTCCTTTCTTTACGGTAAGTGATTCTCATGCAGCGGCCACTTGGCTTTTGCATCCTGATGCGCCAAAAGTTACACCACCGCCGGAAATTATACGGCGGCAGCATATTTTTAATTCTTTTATGAAAAAGGATAAAGGAGGTGAAGCTTATGTCGGAAGCCATGCCGCAAGCGGCCAGTAAAAAAGAAGCAATTCTTACGGTACGTAATTTACATAAAATTTTTAATCCACGAAAAAAAAGTGAGGTACGAGCTGTAGATGATGTATCCTTCACTATATACAAAGGAGAAACATTCGGACTAGTAGGCGAATCGGGAAGCGGTAAATCTACTACGGGACGAACGCTGATAAAATTAGAGGATATTACCGACGGACGGGTTATTTACAAAGGAGAAGATATTACGGATATTCATGGACGAAATGAAATGCTGAAATTTCGTAAATCCATGCAAATGATTTTTCAAGATCCGTTTGCTTCGCTGAATCCGAGAATACCTGTGAAGAAAATTATCGGAGATGCATTGCGTGTCCATGGCATTTGTTCTACGGATGAAGAAGTAAACAAGCAAGTGTATGAAATGATGGATATTGTCGGTATAAATCGTTCGTATGCTAATCGGTATCCTACAGAATTTTCAGGAGGACAGTGTCAGCGTATCGGCATTGCCAGAGCCTTGTGTGTAAAGCCTGATTTTATTATTGCCGATGAATGTTTATCAGCTTTGGATGTATCAATCCAGGCACAGATTGTCAATCTTCTTATTCAATTACGGCAGGAAAGAGAAATGACATATCTTTTTATTGCACATGATTTGGCGATGGTAAAATATATTAGTGACCGTATCGGCGTAATGAAGGATGGTAAAATTTTAGAATTGGCTGAAGCAGATGAATTGTATAATTATCCGCTTCATCCATACACGATTTCCTTGCTTTCTGCATCGCCGCTAACGGATTTACAGCAAGAACGGAAGCGCAGGCGTATTGACTATGATCCGTCGATCCATCGATATCCAAAGGAAATTAAGGCGGATATGTACGAAATTGGTCCGGAACATTTTATATATTGTTCGGAAGACGAGCTGCCCATGTATAAACAAAAATATGCAGAACAATTGGGGAAAAAGAAAGAAACTAATTCATAGAGGGGATAGAAATGAATGTATTTGCAGAATCTGTTGATTCGATTATACCAAAGGTGAAGGAATGGCGCCGACATTTGCATGAGTATCCGGAAGCGTCTTTTGAAGAATTTGAGACGACAGAGTATATTATTGAACAAATTAAAGATTTACCGGGAGTAACATATGAACGGGTAGCGGCAACCGGTGTTGTGGCCCGCTTGTCAGGGGATAAACCGGGTCCGACAATTGCGCTGCGGGCGGATATTGATGCGCTTCGAATGCCAGAAGAAAGCGGGGTACCTTTTACTTCTAAACGACCGGGAATTATGCATGCCTGTGGTCATGATACGCATACGGCAATGTTGCTGGGTGCGGTACATGTGCTGGCTGAAAATAAAAAAAATGTATCGGGATCTTTTGTCTTTATTTTTCAAGCTGCGGAAGAATACTTTCCCGGTGGGGCTAAAGAACTTGTGCAAAAGGGAGTCATGGATGGGGTAGATGCTATTATTGGACAGCATGCGGCTCCTCAATATAGCGTAGGACATATAGGAGTCAGAGAAGGGTATATGACAGCAAATTCCGACTGCTTTGGAATTACTATTCAAGGGAGCGGCGGGCATGGTTCGGCTCCGGAAAATTGTCTTGATCCGATACCGGTTGCGGCACAACTTGTGACGGCGCTGCAGCAAATTGTGTCACGGCAGATTCCGGCTAAAGAAACTGCTGTTTTGACAGTAACCCAGCTTCATGCAGGTACAGCTGATAATGTAATTCCTGATACGGCGGTAATCCGCGGCACGGTCCGAACATATTCCGAGAAAAATAGACAGCTTATCGCTGATCATATTCAGCATATTGCACAAGCATATGCGGATGCGTTTGAGATGACTGCCGTTTGTGAGTATCAGACAGGCTATAATTTCCTTTACAACACACCTGAATATACGCGGGAGCTTGTTGCTGCGGCCAATGAATTGTATGGTCCGGATACGGTAATTGAAATGGATCCGGGAATGGGAGGAGAAGATTTTTCTCAGTATCTTACAAAAGCTCCAGGATGTTTCTACTTTGTCGGAATGGGAAATGATAAACTAGGGTATACCTATCCTACTCATAGCACTAAGTTCCGTATTGATGAAAATGCATTTTCTATAGGTATCAATATTATGTTGAATAGTGCCATGAAATTTCAACAGCTTGTGAAGAACATAAAGAAGGAAAAATAAATAGAATGGCCATATAGACATAATTTGTTGCAGTCTGTATAATAACATATATTAAAATATGATATAAATACAGGGGGAACCCATATGAGTAAACTTGTTGTTATTGTTCAGTGCCAAATTGTCAGCCAGCGATGTGTCGGATATGCTTGTATGAAAACTTTTTATGACCGGACCGGAAAATTTAAAAACTATCCGGCAGATGCCCGCTATATGATGTTTACCTGCGGCGGATGCTGTGGTGCTGGACTGGCTGGCAAACTAGAAGACTTGCTGCGAAAAATAAACCGGTATAAAGAGAACAAAGAAAATATAATTATTCATTTGGCTTCCTGTATTTGTTCCGATAATTATCATCGTCCGCCTTGTCCTCACTTGGAATATATAAAAAAAATCATTGAACGGAAAGGGTATCCTATAGTGTTGGGAACCTATATCTCCAAGGGTGCTTCGAAGAAGCGTGAGGAAGGAATATACAAGAAATTTTAAAAATTTCATGCAATGTATACAATGAGGTATTAACACTATTTTGTTAATACCTCATTGTGTTTTTTATATAAGGAGGGAATGTATGTCAGCGTATGCAACGTGTGTAGAAAGATTTATTCAGTCAGATATTCGAAACCCGTTATATGATAAGCCGGATATGATATCGTTCTCGGCGGGCCGGCCGGATGCAGCCGTATTTCCGCTGTCTGATATAAGTACGGCTTTCCATGTACTTTTTTCAAAAGGAGAATTAGTACAAGCTTTGCAATATGGAACGACAGAGGGGTTCGGGCTATTGCGGGAGAAATTGGCTGCTGTCGTCATGAAGGAAGCAGGTGTTATGACAGACACTGAAAATATTATGATTACAACAGGGTCCCAGCAGGGAATTAATTTTTCTGCTCAGCTTTTTGTTAATCCGGGCGATACTGTTATTTGTGAAACTCCAACATATCTGGGAGCATTGAATACCTTTTCAGTAGCTGGTGCACAATGCATAGGTATTCCGGTGGAAAGTGACGGAATGAATATAGAAGCTTTGCAGCAAGCTCTAGAAAAACATAGAGATGCCAAATTTATATATACCATTCCTGACTTTCAAAATCCGACAGGAAGCTATATGAGCTTAAAAAAACGTAAACAAATAGCAGAGCTGGCAGCGGTATATGGTATTCCTGTGATTGAGGATGCACCATACAGTGAGATTCGCTTTATTGAAGAAAAATTGCCACCTATAAAAAGTTTTGATACAAGCGGAAGGGTTATTTATTTAAGTACTTTTTCAAAAACACTATGTCCTGGACTGCGTATTGGCTGGATTTGTGCAGATACTTCCATATTGCAGAAATATGTTCTATTGAAAGGAACCAGCGATTCACAAAGCAGTACAATAGATCAATTTTTAGCATATTATTATTTGACAAATAGTGATTGGAAGGCCCGGGTGGCTTCTGTACGTCAAGTGTATCTTAAAAGAAGAAATACTATGATAGAGGCGATTAAAAAATATTTGCCAGATACCATTTCGTATGTTGTACCTGAAGGTGGCTTCTTTGTTTGGCTGAAACTGCCAATGCTTATGAATGACAAAGAATTGCTGAAGAAGACAACCGCTTTTTGGAAGGTGTCATTTGTTCCTGGCGGCGGTTTTTTCCCGGAAAAAAATAAAAATAATTATATTCGTCTGAGCTATTCGAATACACCTGTGGATGCCATTCCCGAAGGGATTAAACGACTGGGGCAAGCGCTGCAATAATAAAAATATTGTAAAAAATAGTATTTATATTGACATATGTCAATATAAATACTATAATGGGAAGAAAAATGACATATGTCGAAAATTAAGATATGTGTTGTTTTCCTTTGTTCATGGGGACAAAGTCATCTTTTGTATGATATCAGCATCTTTAAACATAAAACCGGCTGCGGATAATCCGTTGCCGGTTTTATGTTTGAAACTATGGAAATTTTTCATAGTTAGAGTATACTGATACTATTGAACAGAAAAAGGAGAATAAAGAGAATGAGTCATTTGGATACGGTTAGAAAAATACGTAATACAACAAATTGTAATTGTACACAATCGTTACTGGTTGCGTTTGCTGCAGACATGGGGATGGAAGCGGAAGAAGCAAAGAAAATGGGAAGCTTTTTTGGGGGCGGCATGCTTCATGGTTCTGTGTGTGGTGCTCTAAGCGGGGCACTTATGATTTTAGGAAAACAGGGTGTGAACCAAAAAGAAGCATTGGATATTATCAAAACATTTCGGATGAATCATGCTACGACTGATTGTGCTGTGTTATTATCAGAAGCAGTAAAAAAAGGTGTTGCAAGGAAAGATCATTGTGATAACCTTATTTTTGAAATGTGTCAAGCAATCGATGACATTTTATCAAAATAGGAAGTAATAAAAAACGCCAGCGCAATGCCGGTGTTTTTTTATTAGGAGGATGCAGGCAGTATGCAATATAGACAGAGTATCTATGGGAGAAACCAACCTATTAAGTTTAAGATAGGCTGTATTTGCTGCCGTTTGTTTCCATAGGGTATGATTGGAGCCGAGGTTAAATTTTGCTATTATTAGCTGGACGAAAATGGTCTCGTTAATTATAATAATAGATAATAGTATTTTTTAAATCGAAAGGATACGATACTTCAATAATAGAAAGGGGACAGTATAACGATGGACAAAGAAAAAAATAGCTGCAATTTTTGCAGTGTTGGTGATACTTGCAGCGCAGGCTGCAAAAAAACGTCACCGCAGACCGTTTCCGATAATTTTCAAGAAAAAATGAGTACCCTTATGAAAACCTTAAAAAAGGCGGCTAATGATGAACCAATAGGCATCAAAGAATATGAAGTATCTAAAGAATTTCTGGAATCTGTAATTCAATTACGTCCTGAACGATCGACGGAAATTGAATCCTATCTGAAGGCTCTGAAAGATGCATACATGAAACAGGTCATTTTAAAATTTATGTGACAGATAGATATCCATGATAAAATCGTTTTATGACTTATGATGACAGTCTTTTTTTGATACATCCAACTATCGTTTTTTTTTGCAAACAGAGCATTTGAAATAATGCCAAGAAAAAATGAAGGGTAATTAACAATAAATAGGGAGAAACTTTAAAAGAAGCGTACAATTTTTACATTTGAAGTGGTGCTCTTTTGAAATATTCGTTATTTTTAGAAAGCAAAACAGCAAAATAATTACAGATAGCATAATTAAAAAATGGGTATATTCTAATGTGTTATAAGATACTCCTTTGATGAAGAGAAGAAAGAGGGAAGTAGTTTCTTTTCTGTATAGAGCGTAAAACATTGAATGTGTATGATTTGTATCACTTTATATTCAATATGATAAGGAAATTAGTATAGAATAATGCCTGAATATATGACGCTTCTGATAAAAGTAAAAAATAAAAATATTTTTGGAAAATTTAAAAGTAAAGTGATATAATAAGAATATCAAGGAGTAGATAATTAGAGTCAGACTAATTATTGAAACTTTTCGGTTATATAACCGGATTGCAGAATTCCTTCAGGAAAGGTTAGTTGGTTAAACCTTTCCACCATATCAGCGAGAGCACCCACAATGGCGTGAGTGCTTTCTTACTTTATATTGTCTATTTTATGTGAATAAAATAGACAATATAATTCTGGCTGTTGATCCAGGCATCGGGAATGATGTTTGAAACCTGTTTGTAAAGTCGTGCGGTTATAATTCTGCATTCCTGCTTGAATAATTACAATATGTCTTGGCTTGTTTGCCTGTTGGTTTTTAAATGCAGCGATTACCAATAACCGCGGTTAGCTAAAGAGTGAGCTTCCCATGGGTCATTTAACAAGTTCCAGCCATAGCTGCGGCAGCAGCAACAAATGCACTGCAAGTTGAATCATGACAGTTGCTATATTCAATAGGGTGCATGATATCTGATGGTATTGATATATCTATGGGTATGAGTATACTTCGACTGCTGGGTTATTTTTTATTCGACAGGCCGACATTTGCGTATTATAATAAACATAATGAAGAGAACGCATCTTATGGAAAATAAATAAGGAGAGGAGACTTGTTATGTTGAATAAAGAACCGGATTATAAAGCGCAGGCGTCCATACTCATGGCAACGATGGAAAAAGTAGATAGAAATGAAAAAATTAGTATTGATGAATATGAAACATCGCATCGGTTATTAGACGCACTTAGTACAATCAAACCGGAAAAAACGGCAGAAATTCATAAACGTATTACGGCATTGGAAAAAGCCTATTTGGCTTCTAAAATCACAACAGCGCCGCCGATGCATACCGATCAATAATTAACCGACGTAACGGTACTAATCGCGGCTAATATTCTGTTGCAGGCGGTACTGTTAAGATATAGTTACTAATTTATATTAATTAAAAAGTGAAGTGAGGCGAGAAATATGGGATTACAAGCGGCATTTATTTTTTTAGGGAACGGCAATGATCCGGAAAAACAAAAAGCAACAGTTCATTGTCCGCATATGGATTTGCATGTTATCGGGGTAGACAGTTATGAAGCGGCTGCAAATGTAGCAAGTAAGTTGGCTGAACAAGGGGTTGGGGCCATTGAACTTTGCGGCGGATTTGGAATTGAAGGAACGGCACTAGTTAAGAAAGCTGTAGCAGGTAAGGCTGTTATCGGCGTAGTCCGTTTCGATGGACATCCGGGACTCAAAAATAAAAGCGGGGATGAAATTTTTTGATTTAATATGTCAATGGCGTCGTATTAAGCTGAGTTGCTTAAGCGGCGCCTTTGTTATACAAAAATAATATCATATATAGGGGATGTAATTGTGGATAATGTAAAACAAAAAGCATTTGATTTTATTGACAGTCATCATGAAGAGATGATGTCTTTGTGGAAAAAATTGGTAAGTATAGAAAGTGGGTCTTTAAATAAACGCGGGATTGATGCTGTAGCTGAAGAAATAAAGAATCAATTAGATGGGATAGGAGCTAGTACGACCATAATTTCTATGGATAAAGCGGGTAATATGCTTACTTCTCTTTACGGAAAAGCAAAAGCGGCTCCCGTATTGATTTTAGGACATATGGATACGGTGTTTGCCGAGGGGACCTTGAAAAATCAACCTTTTACAGTAAAAGAGGGAAAGGCTTACGGTCCCGGAATATTGGATATGAAAGGCGGTATTGTTATTGCACTGTATGTAATGAAGGCACTTCATTATGCAGGATATGCTGTTCGGCCTGTTAAACTTATCCTGGCGGGAGATGAGGAGGTTGGGCACCGCAATTCTGATGCGGCTAAACGCATAATAGAAGAAGCTAGCGGTGCAGTGGCTGCTTTTAATTGTGAAACGGGTTTTTTAGATAATGGGATTGTAGTACAGCGTAAAGGATCGGCTGTTTTTAAAATGGATGTGACTGGGATTGCCGTCCATGCAGGCAATGAGCCGGAAAAAGGAAGAAGTGCTATTTTAGAAATAGCGCATAAGGTCATTGCTATTCAAAATCTCACGGATTGGGAAAAAGGAACAACCTTCAATGTAGGTGTCATCAGTGGAGGCACGGTTGTTAATGCGGTTCCGGGACAAGCCTCTATTCAAATTGATGTTCGATATGTAGAACCCGATTATTTGGACCATATTTGCGAACAAATAGAAAATATAGCGAATAAAAAGTATGTCCCCGATACAACCACGACGCTTACTCAGTTAGCCGGATTTTCTCCCATGAAGCATACCGCAGAAAATGATGCTTTATTTGAGGTAGTCAAAAAAACATATGCTGAATTGCAACTGGCAGCACCGTATGCAAAAATAGTTGGTGGTGGATCCGATTCGGCATATGCGGTTATTGCCGGAGTTCCTGCGGTTTGTGCTATGGGAGTCAAAGGGGGGAAAAATCATAGTCCACAGGAGTTTGCTGTTGTGGATACGTTGTTTGAAAGAGCTAAAATATTGGCCGCCTGTATTATCAATCGGGATAACTGTTTATAGATCCATCATGATGGATAGAAATAATATAGAGTAAAAAACACGCATTGTATAAATGAAATCATTTATACAATGCGTGTTTTTTGTAATACTAATACATATATAGATTAAATTGTTATTTTATGTTTATAGACATAAAAGGCGATAGTAGCAACGATAATGCAGATAATAGTCATCCACATGGCATTTCCACCATTGATTTTTTGAATTAAGCCATAGCCGAGCCAAACCTCCAACGCAACTGACGGAAGTTTTCCAATAATAGTAGCTAATGTATGGTCACGAAAAGATAAATGACTGAGAGCCCCCAACGTAGTAATAAGAACATTGGGAGAAAAAGGAATCAAACGAGCGATAAACATTTCTTTGAAATTGCTGTAAGAATCCATTTTTTCTAAAATCTTGTTTTTTTCAATGCATTCATGGGCCTTGTTTCGGAAGAAGAAACGAATAATGCAGAAAGCCATGATATTGCCGATAACTTCTCCAATCCAACAGAGAAGGATGCCAGGCATCAATCCGAAAATACGGCCGCTGACAGTTAATACTTCAATAGAAGGTAATCCTGTCATATTGGTTATGACAATAATAAGAACAGTCATAATCATTGCCATATAGCCAAAAGAAGCGATATAGGAAGCAATACCGTTTATATTTCGGTCTTGAATCATCATGAATACGGTCCGGTAAAAATCAGGAACAAAAAACTCAATAGAGAAAAAAAGTAAAATGAGAAGTGCTATGGCACCTAGTTTTATACATGTTTGATGTTTTGATTTCATGAGGTTCTCCTTTTCTATTCCGTACAAAATATCATAACACATATTAGAAAAAAATTCTTTAAAAATTCTAAATAAATATAGATTGTAATAAAAAAATCAGCAGTAGTATTAAAAATCAGCTAGATGTTCTGGAACACGTTATTTTTGCTGACTTTTACCATACCGTCGCGATTTTGCGGGCAAAAGAATTGACAAGGATTGTTCCTCCCGGGTTAGTTAAATTTCATTTTTCTGATAATGGATCAGCGGCCGTAGAATGTTCCTTGAAAATGGCTTTCCTATATTATTTTCAAACAAGAAAACAAAAGAAAAAAAGATTTATGTGTTTAAGCGGTGGATATCATGGAGAAACAATAGGGGTACCTTCTGTAGGCAGTATAGATTTATATGTTAAAATGTATAAACCTATACTAATGGATGCGATACATATCAATGCTCCCGATTGTTATCGATGTCCTTATGGTAAAATGAGAGAAACGTGCAACTGTGAGTGTTTTGTAAACATGGAACAGGCATTATATTTAAAAAGGCTTCGCGTATTTGTGATGCCTATGATGTACTTTTGATTTGAGAAGTGGTTGGAGAGAATCCTCATGTAGGCGAAATTCGCCATATAGGATTAATTCATGCTTTGAAATTAGTGAAAAATCGTCAAGATAAAAGTGAGTTTAGTCTGGGTAAACGGATAGGGCATAGAATATATAAAAAATAGAATTAAATTTAGCGTTGAAACGAACACAAGAATCTATAAAAGGAATGCTTTTATTATAGATATAAATTATGGTTTCAGCTATATAAATTTTGCTGTTTGTTATATAATATTGGCAGTAATTATCATAATATAGTAGAAATGGAGACGGAATATGCTGAAAAATTATGGTACCAGGCATCCTTTTCATGAAAATGCCGTACAGATATTGAAATATATTGGTCCCGGTATATTAATTACCGTTGGGTTTATCGATCCGGGAAATTGGGCTGCTAATATGGCCGCAGGAGCAGAATATGGGTATTCATTGTTATGGATGGTAACACTATCAACTATTATGTTGATTTTTCTCCAGCATAATGTGGCTCATTTAGGCATTGTTACCGGATTATGTTTATCAGAAGCAACCACGGCATATTTACCAAAACCTTGTTCACGGGTAATATTATGTACCGCTGTATTAGCGGCAGCAGCCACGGCTATGGCGGAAATCCTTGGCGGCGGCATAGCTGTTACTATTTTGACGGGGTTGCCTATTAATATTTCTGCTGTTTTGACGGCTGTTTTTTGCTTTGTTCTTTTATGGACAAATTCTTATAAAAAATTAGAGAAAATTATCATTGGCTTTGTTTCTCTTATCGGCATATCATTTTTATTGGAATTAAGTATGGTTAATGTTGACTGGGGAAGTGCAGCAACAGGAGCTGTTGTGCCATCTCTGCCGGCAGGTTCGGTTCCTATTGTTATGAGCGTTTTGGGGGCGGTAGTTATGCCCCATAACTTATTTCTTCACTCTGAAGTGATTCAAAGCAGACAATGGAATTTAGAAAATGCGGATGTTATAAAAAAACAATTGCAATATGAGTTTCTCGATACGATTTTTTCTATGAGTATTGGCTGGGCTATTAATAGTGCCATGATTATTGTTGCTGCGGCTGTATTCTTTTCACAAAATATTCCTGTAGAAGAAATACAACAAGCACAAATTATGTTAGAACCTATGTTGGGAAAAGGCGCTGCGTTGATTTTTGCAATTGCACTTTTTTTTGCCGGAATAGCTTCCACGACAACGGCGGGGATGGCTGGCGGCAGTATTTATGCAGGAATTTTTGGAGAAGGATATAATATTAAGGATTATCATTCTTGGCATGGGGTTGCGCTGATATATGCTGCTGCTTTAGGCATTATTTTTTGCATTACAGATCCGTTTCAAGGTCTTGTATATTCTCAAGTAGCGTTAAGCATCCAACTTCCCATTACGATTTTTACGCAGATTTACCTGACATCATCGACTAAGGTTATGGGGAAATATGCCAATACAAAACTGCAAAAGGGGATTTTGGGATGTATTGCATTCTTAGTCACATTATTTAATATCATGCTTTTAGCAGAAATGTTTTAGGATAACGGCAGCTGATTGTGCAAAATAGAAAAGTTCTTGCTTGTTTCCAGGTTTTATGGTATTCTACGATATACAAGTCTTAGGAAAATAGGAGTATACAAACGATGAATTTAGCAGGACAACGTTGGGGTGATTTACCGGAAGATATTCGTATGCGTTTACTTTCTGATGTAGAAATTGAAGCGGATACATGTGAGCCAGAAGGAAGACATAAAATTTTAGCTTTATTTATTTTTAAAGAACAACATGCCATTGTTGAAGGTACGATTCGGATGGTGTTAGGACTTAATCATACGGTTCTTTCTTTTAGTGTTGCTGTAGATGATGATTCGGTACTGGAAGAATTAGAAGATGTAGAAGATTTAATGGGACAGCCGCGAAGCAGCATTTATTCATGATCACATGGGTAAGCTGCTTATTTTTATCCACATGATAAGCGAAAGGATATAGAGTGTTCTGCGATGTTGTCAGGACGAGTGTTTTTTTGAATTATTTACATATTTGTATTCCTTCCTTTACGAAATGTTTAAATATATTTTTTATACTGAACCGGTACAGTTCATTCAAACTAAAAAATATGAACATAAATTTTTTGTGGAGGAGGAATCAATATGACTGGTGAACGTGTATTATTTTTGAAAGAATTTATGGAAAATCCGCGTAAAGTTGGAAGTGTAACACCTAGCTCTAATTATTTGACAAGGACTATGTTGAAACAGCTTCCATGGGAAACTATCAATTCTATTGTCGAACTGGGTGCAGGAACCGGTGTTTTTACGCAGTATATTATAGAGCGTAAGCAACTTAACTGTCAGTTTGTTGCCGTGGAACAAGATGAGTTGATGTATTATCGGCTTAAAGTACGCTATCCTTCTATTCTTATGGGACGGGAAGCAAAAAATCTTGCATATATTCTTTATAAACACAATCTGAAGCGTGTTGATTGTATCGTGTCGGGTCTGCCTTTTTCTAATATGGAAAAAATAGAGCGTGAACGAATTATTATGACTGTTGGCGCCGGTTTAAAGCAGGGTGGTATTTTTGTGCTATTTCAATATTCGTTACAGATGCGCAGTATGTTGAAACAATATTTCAGTGAAGTACATGTTCGTTTGGAGATGCGGAACTTTCCGCCGGCTTTTATATATGTATGCCGAAAGTGAATTTTTTGTAATTTTATCGGATAGAGCTGTGGTGCTTTGCGCCATAGCTTTTTTCTATCGGTGAAAACGATAACCTGCACCCCATACTGTTTCGATATACTGCGGAGAAGCAGTGTCGATTTCAATTTTTTCACGTAGACGATTGATATGAACTGAAACAGTTGCTGTATCGCCTACGGCATCCATTCCCCATACCCGGTCAAGTAATTTTTCCTTGCTGAAGACAATGCCGGGATTTGCTGCTAAAAAAGAGAGTAGTTCAAATTCACGATTTGTAAGAAAGATTTCTTTGTCGTTAATGAAGGTGCGATGAGAATCTATTTGAATTTCAAGTCTGCCATTTCGTAAAATTTTGCTGTCGAATTCGGGGTGAGTTAATTGTTGGTATCGGGATATATGAGCTTTGACACGTGCGACTAATTCATTAGGACTGAAAGGTTTAACAACGTAATCATCCGCACCTAATCCTAAACCACGAATTTTATCAATATCTTCACGGCGTGCGGACACCATGAGAATGGGGATATTTTTTTCTTCACGTATTTCGCGGCAAATAGTAAAACCATCTTGCCCCGGCAGCATAATATCAAGCAGAATGAGAGAATAGGTATTGTTTAGCGCTTTTTGCAACCCTATAGTACCGTTGTTGGCTATGTCTACTTTAAACTCGTTAGCTTCTAAATAATCCCGTTCTAATTCGGCAATTCCTTTATCATCTTCAATAATTAAAAGTTTCTTCATGAGAAATCTCCTTTACTTTTGGCAATTCTATACAAATAGTTAGCCCTTGCAGTGGGGCTTGCTGAGCCCAAATAAATCCTCCCATAGCAGTAATGATTTGCTTTGCAATAGCCAAGCCAAGACCGCTGCCGTCAGCTACATTGGAACGAGCCCGATCTGCACGATAAAAACTATCAAATAATTTAGGTAAATCTTCTTTTTTTACACCGATACCGTTGTCGGTAAAATCAAGACGCACTCGTTCAGGTGATACATCCCATAGGTTGATTGTAAGTTTACCGATGGAGTTTCCTTTATATTTTAAACTATTTTCAATTAGATTTTCTATCACCCGCTGAAATTGCATGCAATCTATATTGACAACAGCTGGTAATGTATGCGGTTCAAGTTTTATGGATACCCCTCGCAATTGCCATCTGATTTTGTTATCTTGTATGTAGTGATTTAGATATGTTGGAATGTTTACCATTTTCCAATGAAAAAGAGCTTGTCCTAATTCTAACTTTGAAAATAAAAAAAGCGTATTGACAAGTTCTTCCATAGTAATAGAAGTTTGATAAATCATGGCTAAATAATGTTCCTTTTTTTCAGGAGTGTTGGCAATGCCATCAATAAGGCCGCTGGTATATCCCTTGATGTTTGTGAGAGGGGTTGAAAGATCATGAGAAATACCGGCAATAAGCTCACGGCGATTTTTTTCATATTTTTCACGGGTTTCTTTGGCAGATTTCAATTGAAGACGCATTTTTTCAAACTCGCGGCACGTATCACCTAATTCGTCGCGAGTATCTGATACGATGGGATGGTTTAGATTCCCTTTACTGATTTCGCCAGTCAAATATCTTAATTTTTCCAAGGGTTGAATGATTTGAAATGATAATTGACGAGAAAGATATATACCGGTGAGTATAATAATACAGGCAGCAATACTGATAATGATAAATGCCAGTGTTTCCAAGACATCTTTAAATCCATGAGGAATAAGACTGTCTTTTATAGCAAAAGGGATATTTCCGACGGCCAAGACCTGCATAGTTGTTTTTGGTGAAATATAACGGAAGATAAGTTGATGACTATCCCATAAAAAAACAGGACCTGGTTGGGGATGTTTTTTGTGTACTTGGAGTGCTAAACTTTGGCTATCTCCTCGACTTGTTTCATAAATAAGTATATTTCCCTTAAAAATTGCAAGTTTGAGACCTTGTTCTTCTAGATTATGGCATATTTCCTGCAATTTATATGATTGAAAATCATTTTGATGATCCAATTGAGTTCGCAATTGGCTAAGAGACATTTGCAAGGATAAAGAGGAGCCGCTTTCCGGCCATAATAAAGAAACTTCTTTTTCACGTGAATTGCCAGTCATTCTTAGTCCGGTAATTATCATACCTCCGATGACCAGTAAAAGCAGCACCGGGATAAAGACCATAGTAAAATTCGAAAAAAGAAGTCGGTTGCGAACCGATAAATCACGTATTTTTTTCATGGTTATCTCCCTACATCTCAAACATATAATTACACTATTATACTATAAGCCATAAATTTAAATAGAGATTAAACAAAAAATAAATATATGATAATAGTTCATGCAGTTATAAAAAATAATATATAGCATGCGGGTACGTTGGTTAATTTTTATTTAACTCTTTTGTGTATAGTAAGTTTATGGTATACTAGTGGTTACGAAATTTGGTATACCGCCAAAGGAGATGTAATGATGGATTTTTTAGTAAATGTATGGGATCCGAATAGTATGTTTTGGATTCAGCAACATGTTGTAGTGCATAGCTTTCTCACACCCCTTATGATTGGTCTTTCCGCTTCTGCAAAGAATGGAGGAATATGGGTTATTTTGGGGTTGATTTTATTTTTTCGCAAAGAGTACAGGGAAGTGGGCATCACTCTATTGGCAGCGCTTGTTTGTGTGGCTGTTTTTGGTGATGGAATATTAAAGCATACTGTTATGCGATTGCGCCCTTGTATTGACTATCCTTGGGTACCCATGGCGATTCATACTCCGGCAGTAAACGATTATTCGTTTCCATCCTGCCATTCCTATGGATCCTTTGCTTCCGCAACTGTATTATTTTGCTATTATAAAAAATGGGGAATTTTGGCGTTTATCTTATCGGTACTCATTGCTTTTTCACGACTCTACCTCTTTGTTCATTATCCTACAGATGTTGTAGCTGGTGCTTTGTTGGGGATTGGAACGGGTATAGGAGCATATTTTTGCGTTAAGTTTGTTGTTACATGGCGCAAAAACAGGGTTAGGCAATATAGCAGCGTACAAAAGAATGGAGATAAGTAACCTGTATTTATTATAGATACAATATAGTGTGACTAGCGGAGGTACGGCACATTTATATTCTTGACAAATACTAGTCTGCATTGGATAATGGATTCATTGGGGATTTGTTTCCTATAGAACCATTTCAGGAGGTATTATATAATGTATACATATAAACCGCAAGGAGTTTGCTCACGTGAAATTTCATTTGATATTGAGGATGGAATTGTAAAACAAGTTTCTTTTATTGGAGGGTGTTCGGGTAATTTGCAGGGAATCGGAAAGCTTGTCGAAGGCATGCGAATAGAAGATGTTATAACGAGATTGTCCGGTATTCACTGTGGAAATAAGGAAACATCTTGTCCGGATCAATTTTCTAAAGCGTTAAAAAAGTATATTCGTTCTTAACGTTGTATTTGGTAATTAGGCGATATTGTTAAAAATTGTAGTAGTACTTGTTACCATCTGCCGCATTTACGGCAGATGGTTTTTTATATAAAAAAAACAGACAATGCCGTTACAATAAATGCAACAGTGTTGTCTGTTTCTTATGAAGAAAGATGTATGCAGTGAATCCTTATTGTATTTATTTAAATTCTTTACCTGTCAGCAGTTGATAAGCTTCTTTATATTTTTCAATCGTTTTGTCAATGACTTCTTGAGGCAAGAGGAAATCATTGTCTGGATTGGCTTTCAGCCAATCACGGACAAACTGTTTATCATAAGAAGGTTGAGATTGACCGGGTTTATAGCCTGCGAGAGGCCAGAAACGAGAACTGTCAGGTGTCAGCATTTCATCGCCAAGGACGATATTGCCTGCACCATCGAGACCGAATTCAAACTTAGTGTCAGCAATGATAATGCCATGAGAAAGTGCGTAATCTGCACATTTTTTGTAGAGGGCAAGAGTATAATCGCGTATTTTTTCGGCATATTCTCTACCTTTTCCAGGAAATGTTTTTTCAAGATATTTTATACCCTGTTCAAGGGTTACATTTTCATCATGATCGCCAATTTCAGCTTTTGTACTGGGAGTGAAAATCGGTTCAGGGAGTTTGTCTGATTCGACAAGCCCTTCCGGTAATTGAATACCGCAGACAGTCCCTGTTTCTTTATAACTTTCCCAGCCACTGCCGGTGATATAGCCGCGGACAATACATTCCATGGGAATCATGGTCAGTTTTTTACATTTCATACTGTTGCCATTAAATTCTTCTTGTTGAAAATATTCAGGCATATCTTTAGCATCAACGGAAATCATATGATTTGGGATGATATCTTTTGTAAGATCAAACCAGAATTTGGACATTTGAGTCAAAATAGCGCCTTTTTTTGTGATGTTGTTTTTCAGAATGTGGTCAAAGGCGGAAATGCGGTCTGTGGCAACCATGATGATGCTGTCACCGGCGTCATAGACTTCGCGCACTTTGCCTGATTTGAACGGTGTGTATTCTTTCATTATCTCTGCCCCCAAATAGTAATTTTAATGGTATATATAACCTAAATATTATCATATCATAGATTAGACTTATGGTCGATTGTTTTTTTTAAAATTCAAATATGATAAAATTTATATTACATATGTTATGTTTTTGTTATATTTATAAAAATGTATATCAGATAATTATTTTTCTTTAGTATTTTGCGAATGATGCATTTCGTATTATGATAGTACTATAGACAACATATGGTATTCTAATAATTTTTGGCAGAAGTCCGACGTGGGAGAAGGAGAGAGCATGAGGGATATATTAGTCAGTAAAATAACAGTACCCACTTTAGATGATAAAGTGGTGCCAAGAAAAAAACTTTATTCAAAATTAGCAAAAATTTCCCAGTATCCCGTGACTGTTTTGACTGCTGGAGCAGGATATGGCAAGACAACAACTTTGGTGCAATATTTATCAGGAAAACAACAGCAATTACCTTTGGGATGGTATAATCTAGGGCCGGAAGATAACAGTTTATATTTTTTTTCTATTTATTTGACAGCGGCAATGGATTCGTTATTTCCTGGGATTAAATCATGGTATTGTACCCATATAGAACAAGAAGATGATTTGAGCTGGAATATTCTTTTTTTCAGTCTTATGTTGGGAATTGAAAAATTTGATACTCTTGAGGCGGAAGGATATCTAGTCATTGATGATTGGCAAAGTGTCCAAAAAGATTCGGATATCTGCATATTCTTTGATCGGTTTCTGGCCAGCATTCCGGCACATATTCATGTGATTATTTTATCACGGGAGTATATTAATTTACCGCAAATAGAACGATTGCGCATGAAAGGAAGCGTTCTTGATTTTTTTCCTACTGACTTTCTTTTTACTTCTGATGAAATAGAAGAATTTCTTCACTTAACTACCTCATTATCTATTGAAAAGCAAGAGATAAATATGATATGGGAGCAAACGGAAGGGTGGATTATTGTTGTCAAGTTATTGGCGAATCAATTTAAGGAAAATTCAGGGCATTTGATGATAGATGCCAGCAGTCATATTGGAATGGAACATTTTTTTGAATATTTGAGCCATGATATATTTAGCCGGCAAGCTCCGGAAATACAAAATTTTCTTATGATGACATCGCTGGTAGAAAATTTTGATTTAGCATATTGTCGGGAAATAG
This sequence comes from Megasphaera sp., assembly GCA_022649055.1. Taxonomy (GTDB): domain Bacteria; phylum Bacillota; class Negativicutes; order Veillonellales; family Megasphaeraceae; genus Megasphaera_A; species Megasphaera_A sueciensis. The sequence continues at coordinate 10,639 of JALCNL010000021.1, read as the reverse complement.
TTTGTCGGGAGTCACCGGTTGATGCGATTGATTTACTGGAGTCTGTGATTAAAACAGGGCTTTTTATTTCCCGTATAGGAAATCGGGTGTACCGCTACCATTCATTATTTAAAGAATTTTTACGGCTTGAAGCTATTGTTCGTTTTCAAAATATAAAAATCATATATAAAAATATTGGAGAGTTTTATTACAAACAAAATTCCAGCGAATCGGCACTCCATTTTTATATTTTAGCAGAACAGTGGCAAAAAGCGTCTGAGATTCTGGTACAAGTTTGCCGGTATTGGGTGAACAGCGGCAGACAAAAAGTTTTTGGGGAGTATCTATTTAGATTGCCTCATACATATCAGCAAAATCCTTGTATATACTTAGCTTTGGGGGACTGGGCGCGTTTTTCCAGTTCCTATGGAAAAGCTGTCTATTGGTACAAACAAGCAGAAAAACAATTTAAGGATAAACATGATTTTTTAGGTTGGAGTCAGAGTTGTCATGGGTTAGGCGAGGTATATCTTGATATTATTCAACCCAATCAGGCTCAAAAATACTTGCGGCAAGCGTATAAACTGCTGGGGGGAAGGGAGGGGAATGAAAAAGGTGAGCTTTTATATCTTATGAGTGAAAATGCAATCAACCATGGACAATCTCGCAGGGCAGAACGATATTTACGGCTGCGTCATCATGTGCTTCCCTTTAACCGGGTTGATAAAAATAATCTGCAGGCTCGGATATTGCTGCGGACAGGTCAAATACAAAAAGTAATAACCTTGTTGGAACGAAAATTAAAATCTGAAGATATGGATCGTACACCGTGTTCTTTTCGTGAAAGTTCATTGATTTTGTCTCTTTGTTATTCCTACATAGGGGATGCGGAACATGCTTTGGAATATGCTCGTTCCAGTATCATTTTTGCTGATAAAATACAATCTCCTTTTATTGCAGTCATTGGTTATGTGAGAATGGGACATGCATTGCTGCTGGATTATTGCCATACTAGAGAAATTTGCCGGCAGGCCTATGAAAAGGCGCAGGTAATGGCAGATGAATTAGGGATAGAACGCGGAAAAACAGAAATATATGAAGGCCGATGTTTAATGGAGGCACTTGACGGTAACTGGACAGAAGCAGAAAAAATAGGCTTGCAAGCCATTGCCATTTCGGAAAAAGGCCATGATGCTTGGTTTACGGCTATGATGTATCATACATTAGGTATGAGTGCCGCTTTATGCTGCCATTATAGCGAAGGAGAGGCGTATTCTCTCAAAGCGTTAGCTTTATTTGAAAAATGTGGAGATTATTTTGGACAAGCTGCATGTTATTGGCAGTTAACCTATCAATATTACCGTTTGAAAGAACAAAAAAAATTTTGCAATTCATATGAAAAATTATTTTGTTACTGTAAAAAATATCATGTTTCTTTTTTATTGGAACAAAAAACTTTTTTAGGAGATGTGACGGGCTTTACGGTTGTCCCATTTCGAGAATATTATGACTTTTTACAGCAAAATTCTTTGGAATCCTGTCATTGCTTGGAACAAGAGTATTTTCCGACTTTATATATAAAGACGTTTGGTGGTTTTAAAATTTTGTGCCGGGGACAGGAAATCAGCAGTCAAAAATGGCATCGTAAAGCAGCAAAGCAATTGTTGTTTTTATTGATTGCCATGCGGGAGGCACCGGTTGACAAGGAAAAATTGATGCTGTTTCTTTGGCCGGATGTGGAAAAGAAAGTTGCACTTGGGAATTTTAAGGTTGTTTTAAATCAATTGATAAAAATTTTGGAACCCAACCGCAAGCCGAGAGCAGAAAGCAAATTTGTTGTAAAAAAAGATGCATCCTTGCAATTAATAATCAATGCAGAATGCTTGACTGATGTAGAACAGTTTGAACGTACTGTTATGGAAGCGGACACATGGCTCCGCAAGGATAAAGAACAAAGTAAACAGTTGTTTCTGCGGGCGCTTGCTTTGTATCAAGGCGAATATCTTGCCGGCGAATATTTGGATGATGTATCGCTGCGGGAGCGTGACCGGCTGCAGCTTATGGCGATTAAAAGTGCGGAAAAACTGTCAAGTTTATATATACAGCAAAAAGAATATGAACAGGCTTTTTCATGGGCAGAGCGTATATTAAAAATTGATAATTGCTGGGAAAGAGCATATCAATTAAAGATGCAATGTTATGGGGAACAACATAATAAATCATTATTGGAACGGGTGTATCGGCAATGTGTGACAACGTTAAGGAGTGAATTAGCTATAGAGCCATCCGAAGAAACCAATCATATATATCAAACTTACAAATCCTATTGAGCAAAAGGACTGGCATTTAGAAAAAAACTAAATGCCAGTCCTTTTTTGTAACGATTGTGTAACTTATACGTAACTTCTCCTTGTTATACTTAATACAAGAAACGCATCTGAAAATTATTCCGCGGATAGTGTTGGATGTCTTTTATAGCAGTGTATTTGAGAGGAGGATATTTATGTTTGAAGAACAACGAGTTTCATCAACAAGAGCAAATGTAATTGAATTAGTTATGTTTCTTACCTATGCATTATTTGCTGTCAATTGGATTGCAGGAAGTACATTAACGCCTCAGATTATGAAATATTTTCAGTTGGATTCATTTATGTCGGCAACTTTTATTTCTAATTCCATTACAGCAGCAAAAATTATTGGTAATTTTTGCGCAGCAGGATTACTAATTAAACTGCTACCGAGAAAAGCTATTGGGTTAGGATCTTTTATGATCGTGATTGGCAGCCTTGTTGCTATTTTGTCACCTCAATATTGGGCATTTGTATTAGGCCGCTTTATTATGGGGTTTGGAGGAGCTGTTTATGTAGTCTATTTTAGTCCGGTTGTAATCAATTACTTTAAACCAGAAACACGTCCTACCGTCAACGCTCTTAATAGTGTCGCATATAATGTCGGAGGTATGCTGGCGATGTTGGTTGTTGGTCCTGTTATCGCCGTTATGCAGACTTGGCAGGCCAGTATGGGATTCTTTGCCGGCATCAGCGGCGTTTTATTTTTGGTATGGCTTCTGGTGGGGCAGGATTTTGCATTGAATACTGCGAAGAATTCAGGAGAAAATAATGTAGTAAAGGAAGAATATTCTTTCAGTACCGCTTTAAAGCAAAAAAACAATTGGATTTTGCCATTTACCTATTCGGGAATTTTAACATTTTATATTGTACTGCTCAATATTTTTCCTATATCAGGGACAACCGTTATCAATTCTAAAACATTAAGTGTCGTAGTTGCTTTTGGAGGTATCGTGGGTACGATCATTACCATTTTATTATCTAAAGTATACTTCAAGCGGCTGCCGGTTATACGCATCTGCGGATTTCTTCTTACTGCAGCTGGCGTGCTGATGTTTACGACAACAAATGGTTTTATTGCTTTAGCGGCAGCCTTTGCGATAGGGAATCTTATGTTTATTCCTGTAACCAGCTTGTTTATGATACCACAGGAACTGCCGAATATGACACCTGTTAAGCTGACTAAAATTATGGGCATTTTTTGGGCGTTGGCTTATATTATTGAAACCATTGTATTTTTCATCATTGGCATGGTTATTGATAAATCAGGATATGCAACAGGATTGACCGTTGCTGTTGTAGTCAGTGCGACCGCTTTTTTAGGATCATTTCTGTTGCCTGAAACAGGAAAATCAAAAAAAGAAAAAGGTAATAAATAAATTTACTGTATAATGTTTATTGGGGAGGAATTATTATGACAATGCAGGAAGCAATGTATGCACAAAAATTAATGACAGCAGAACAGGCCTTGGAACTGATTCAAGACAATGATTATATTTTTAGTGCGCAGGCAGCCGGAGAACCAGCCGCTATATTGGATAAAATGCAATATTTGAAAAAAACGGGAGTTAAAAATACTATGTTAAATACCTGTTTGCCGTTGAAAGATTATCCATGGCTTCACGATCAGGAAATGAAAGGTGTCATGGCACATAACGGTTGGTTTTTTTCTGGAGCTTGCAGACAATCTCAAAAAGAAAAATTAACAAGTGATATTCCGCAGAGTTCTACTTCGATTCTTCGCAAAACGATAGATCGCAGAGTGCAGTATGAAAAGCGCCGGCCCGTTGTTTTGGCAACCGTATCTCCTATGGATAGACACGGATATTTATCTCTTTCCATCAGCGCTATTTATGAACGTGATCTTATTAACCAAGGTGCGATAGCCATTTTAGAAGTAAATCCGAATTTCCCCCGGACCTTTGGAGACACACAGGTTCACATTTCAGAAGTGGCAGCTGTCGTTGAATCTGATCGCGCTATTCCTATTGCTAAAATTTCACCCTATACAGAAGTGGATGCAATGATTGGTAAGCACATTGCATCATTAATTGAAGACGGCTCTACTATTCAGCTGGGAATCGGCAATATACCTAATGCTGTGGCACATGAACTGCGTACAAAAAAACATTTAGGAATTCACACTGAAATGTTTACAGAAACGATGGTCGATCTTATCGAGTGTGGTGCTGTTGATAATTCACAAAAAGGATTGCTGAATGGGTATTCTGTTTGTTCTTTTACAATGGGAACACAGAAGTTATATGATTATATTGACAATAATCCATCTATTCTTTTTAAATCTTGTACATTTACCAACGATCCCTATACAATCGGTAAAAATAATAAATTTGTTTCTATCAATGCTACCCTGGAAGTTGATTTGACAGGGCAGTGTGCATCAGAAACAGTCGGAAATCTGCAATGGTCTGGAACCGGCGGACAGTCGGAAACGGTGCAGGGAGCGCAGATGTCAAATGAAGGGAAATCTATCATTGCCATGCATTCGACATACACGACAAAAGATGCAAACGGACAGGAAATGCTTCATTCAAAAATAGTGCCGTTTTTGGCATCAGGGGCAGCCGTAACAACTTCACGAAATGATACGGATTATGTTGTTACGGAATACGGTGTCGCATGGTTGCGCGGTCTTAATGTACGGGAAAGAGTAGAAGCTTTGGTTGAAATTGCACATCCTGATTTTCGAGATTGGCTTCGTCAAGAGGCAGAAAAATATATGATTTGGTAATCCATATACTAAAAATAGTGTTGGTTACAGAACTAGGATGCGCTGTATATAAAAACTAATATAATAAAAACGCCGGCATTTCTTTCATAAAAGAAAAATGCCGGCATTTTACTTATTGTATATTAATTTAGCGCTATATACGCAGCAAAAGAAACCATTGCAATGATTAAAACAATAAGAATAGCAGATGTTCTTCCGTTTAAGGAATTCAATCCTTTTCCATCTTCACAATCGGGGAATGCATTTTTTAACAAACTTTCAACGTTGATTTTGTAACCGCAAAAAGGACATTCATCGTTGCTGGGGGGTAATTGCTTTTGGCATCTGGGACAGAGCATTCTATCATCTCCGTAATAAATTTATCCAACGAATAATCGTTATTATTTGTTGGATAAATTATAAAGTACAAGTTAGTATCTGTCAATAGAAATCATCAATTTGTCCTAAATCATGACAGGCAGCAATAATCTTTTGCAGCTGGGGAGTTATATATTTATCTTTGTGGTAAGCAATGCGAAAAGTTCGCTGAAAAGTTAAGCCATCTATGGAAAACAGCGATAATTTTTTTTGTTTTACTTCTTCCCATACGGCACGGCGGGAAATAACACTGATGCCTAAATTGGCGGCGACTGCTTTTTTTATACTTTCGGCATTGTTATATACACCGGCAATTTTATAAGTAATGTGGTTTGCGTTCATGACACGTTCGAAAAGATCACGTGTTCCGCTGCCTGCTTCCCGGATAAAAAAATTTTGTTGCTGCAGATCGGATAGGGATATCGATTTTTTCTTAGCAAGAAGATTTTCATACGAACAGATAAAACTCAAGTCATCCACCATAAAAGGAATGACTGTAATATAATCTGACTGAATAGCACCTTCTACCAATGCTAAATCTATTGTATCGGCAAATAACATGGATTCCAGCTCTGTTGTGTTATGGATTTCAGAAAAAATAGAAAATTCAGGATGTCTTTTTTTTGTATATTGCAGCAGTTCAACAAGAAAAGATTCTCCGATTGTAATACTAGCCCCTATGCGAGGCATACTTTTATTGCCGAAATCCTTCATGGCAGATTCAATTTGCATATCAAGACGAACCATGGCAGTGGCATAGGAGCGGAGACATTCTCCAGCAGAAGTTATAATAAGACGGTGTCCCAAACGTTCAAATAGATGTACGTTGTAATGTTCTTCTAATTCTCGTATAGCCTGACTGACAGAAGGCTGAGACATGTGAAGCCTGTTAGCTGCTTTTGTCATGTTTGATTCTTCACACACGCAGATAAAAATATGTAAATGACGCAGCGTCATAATAATATCTCCTTTTATATAGGTATATACCTATCAAGTTAATTAAATAATACTATTTTACATATATAATTACAAGTGATACACTACAAACTGATAAAAAATCAGGCAGGAATTAGCCTGAAAATATGTTTAAATGAGGTGGCTTTATTGCAAAAAGAAAATGTGAACGGTGTTTTGTTATCAGCGGGGCTAGCGTTGCCTGCTTATTTTTTAGGAATATGTTTTCCTATTATAGGAGGCCCCGTATTTGGTATTTTATTAGGAATTGTATTGGCAGGAATTACACGTCCCGCATCATTTGAACCGGGTATTCGTTTTACGGGAAAGAAAATTCTTCAGTACTCCATTATTCTATTAGGATTTGAAATGAATCTCTTCAATGTAATTGCAATTGGCGGGACATCGTTTTCTGTTATGATTTTTACGTTATTGACTTCTTTTGTTGTTGCTTATGGAATGGGAAGAGTATTACACTTGGATTTTGGTACGACTATTCTTATTGGTGCAGGGACGGGTATATGCGGCGGTTCGGCCATTGCGGCAGTGGCACCGGTTATCGGAGCCAAAGATAAAGATATTATTTTTTCGATTTCCACGATTTTTTTATTTAATATTATTGCTGTATTTTTATTTCCTTTTTTAGGGCATGTAATGGGAATGAGCGATATGGGATTCGGCATGTGGGCTGGTACAGCAATTAACGATACTTCCAGTGTTGTTGCAGCGGGATACTCTTATAGTGCTGATGCAGGAAACTATGCCACGATTGTTAAGCTTACTCGGGCTTTGATGATTGTTCCTGTGTGTGTTATTATGGCAGTTTTTATGGCACACCGCAAGAAGAATCAAAATGGCCAATTTGAAATCAAAAAAATTTTCCCGTGGTTTATTTTATGGTTTGTTGCAGCTTCTATTATAAACACGACAGGAATACTTCCGACGTCATGGTCGCATGTATTAGGCAATGCAGGAAAATTTTTTATTATCGTAGCGATGGTTGCCATCGGTCTCAATACAAATTTAAAAAGTTTGGTAAGAAATGGAATACGGCCTATTGTATTAGGCTTGACAACTTGGTTCTGTGTGGCCGTGATGTCCTTGATTATGCAGCATTTTTGGGGAATTATGTGATAAAAAGAATGTACGTTTATTACCGCATCATGTACCCTTGACGTGAAATAGTATAATGAAAATATAACGACGAATATAGTATTTGCTGGGAGGGATTATGATGAAGGTTTTGCTTATCAATGGCAGTCCGCATCGAGTAGGGTGTACGTATACCGCTTTGCGGGAAGTAGAAAAAACGCTGCATAAACGCGGTGTTGAGACGGAAATATTTTGGATTGGGGTACAGCCCGTTCAAGGCTGTATTGCTTGCCGAAAATGTTTTTCACTGGGAAAGTGTGTATTTGATGATGCTGTTAATACAATTGCGGAGAGGGCTGATGGAATAGACGGTCTTGTGGTTGATCCCCCGTATATTACGCCGGGGCCAGCGGACAAATCACGGCCTTGATGGATAGACTTATGTTTTCAGCATCTCACCGGTTTGCTAAAAAACCGGCGGCAGCTGTCGTTTCATGTCGTCGTGGCGGGGCGAGTGCCGCATATGACCAACTCAATAAATATTTTGGTATGAATAATATGCCTATTGTACCCTCGCAATATTGGAATCAAATTCATGGGAACACAGCAGAAGAAGCTCGGAAAGATTTGGAAGGATTGCAGACTATGCGTACCCTTGGGGAAAACATGGCGTGGCTCTTGAAGTGTATAGAGACAGGGCGCAATGCAGGAATTGATGAACCGTATTATGAAAAATGGCAGCCGACAAATTTTATTCGCTGATTATTGATCCCATAGGATGCATAAAAAGGGATGCCTGGTCAGATTTTACTATTATGACCAGACATTCTTTTTTATGTTTTTACTATATAGAACTTTGTAGTGAGTATCTCGACAGAAAAAATTATAGGCCTTATAATGTCATATAGAGCGTATAGACCGTCATAGGATGACGGCGTATGTATGGGAGGATTTGCTATGGGATTTATGGAAAAATTTTTTGGTGCAGATATGACAAAAACAAGAACGGAGCAGATTTATGATGATGCATATACGTTATTTAATTCGGAGAAATTGCAAAATGAATGCCTTTCTAAAAATTTAAAAGAAAAAGTCCTTGCCGGAACCGATTGTGATATGCTTCCGGGGGCCAGCGGTAATTTTGGACATTGTGCAGCAAATCCTATTCCTTGCAATGGTCCTATAGGAGAGTTGACATATTTATCTAAATTGCGTATGAAAACAACGGGAGCAAAAGTTTTTTTTCATAAGATCGATAGTATTAACGGAACGATTGATAAGTTTGAAATTATTAATGCGACGGGAAAGTTTATTGATTATCTCTACTTGGATATGTATCATCCCCGTAAATCTTTATTGTGTCCGATCCAGTATATGATGGAAGGAGAAGCGGTATTTCCCAGAGGGATTCTTACCGAATGTCCGGATTTTCCAAAAAATTTATATAAACATATTAAGAGAGAAGCGGAACATATTTTGAAAGTCAGTGTAGCCGATCCTGAAGCAAAAGCCATTGATACCGCTCGTGTGCAGGCAGCACTGCGGGAATTACGAAAGTAGTTACGTTGTGATTTATATTATTTTAGATAGAAAGACATAGGGACATATATGGAAAGTGCTGCTTTTTTGGGGGAGGAAAGGATTGCCCCTTTGTTATGGAGATTTTCGATACCGGCTATTGCAGGTATGGTAGTAACAGCCTTATACAATGTAGTGGACAGCATTTTTGTGGGACAGGGAGTTGGTGAAATTGCTTTAACGGCGGTCACTATTGCTTTCCCGGTAATGACGTTTCTCATGGCGGTGGGTATGCTTGTCGGTGTGGGTGCAGGGACGATGGTGTCCTTGCGTCTTGGAGAACAGAAACGTGATGAAGCGGAAATGATATTAGGAAATGCGCTGACACTCATTGCCATTTTATTAGTTTTTACAACAGGCGTGTTTTTATATTTTTTGGATTTTATTTTAGTTGACTTTTTAGGCGTTACACCCGATGTTTTACCCTATGCGAAAGATTTTATTTCTATTATTCTTCTGGGCAGCGTATTCATGCACATTGGATTTGGACTCAATAATATTATTCGAGCACAAGGGGATCCTCATACAGCCCTTAAGACACAGCTTATTGCAGCTGTTGTTAATATTATACTGAATTATTTGTTTGTATTTGTTATTTACTGGGGCGTAAAAGGCGCAGCTTTGGCAACTATCTTAGCACAAGCAACCGCGGCGGTATGGGTTGTATATTATTTTACATACGGACCCGGTATACTGCGATTTCGCTGGCATTGTTTGATTCTTCGTAAAGGAATTGTAAAGGATATTTTTCGTATTGGCATAGCGCCCTTTTTAATGCAGGTTGTGGCGAGCGCCGTTATGATTGTTTTAAATGTGCGTATTCAACTATTTGGCGGTACTACCGGCGTTGCCGCGTATGGAGTTATCAATCGGGTACAGATGCTTCTTCTGATGCCTATTGTGGGAATTAGTCAAGGAGCACAACCTATTATCGGCTACAATTACGGAGCCCGTAAGTATAAACGAGTACTGCAAACTCTTAAAATGGCAATCACGGCAGCCGTACTTGTGGGCATCATGGGATTTTTTTTCGCTGAATTTTTTCCTCAAAACATTATTCGCGTGTTTAATAATTCGGCGCTGCTTGCTTCTATGGGTGTCCCGGGAATGCGTATTTTTCTATTCATGTCGCCTATTGTAGGATTCCAGATTATTTCAGCCAATTATTTTCAAGCGACAGGAAAACCTATCTATTCTATTATTTTTAGTATGCTGCGTCAGCTTATTGTATTTATTCCTTTGATTTATATATTGTCAAATTATTGGGGCCTTTTAGGGGTATGGCTGGCAAGTCCTCTGTCGGATTTAGCATCAGCTATAGTGACAGGAATTTGTTTGCGGCAAGATGTTAAACGGGAAAAATTACGGATGATTTCTGAACAAGGTGCGTAAATATATAGGGTGTTAGAGTAGGAAAGTATAAAAACAGCAGTCTGTCATATGATTATATGACAGACTGCTGTTTTTGATTTTTGGATTTTGAACTAAGAAAATATAATAAATTATAGTATACAAAACAATCATAATGATTTTATGTTATGAAATAAAGAAGTAATTGAATTTTTATTGCATAATAAGC
>JALCNL010000020.1 GCA_022649055.1 Megasphaera sp. | reverse complement strand
TGCTTTAAAAGAAGCAGGACACACCGTTTTAGTAGAAAGTGATGCGGGTAAGGGAAGCAATTTCAGTGATGAGGAGTACAACTCCGTAGGTGCCCAAATATTAACTAAAAAAGAAGTTTTTGACAACTCTGATATGATTATTAAGGTAAAAGAACCGTTATCCTCAGAATATGATATGTTTCATAAAGGACAAATTCTCTTTACCTATCTGCACTTGGCTCCCGAACCAGAATTAACCGCCGCACTGCTTCGCAATAAAGTTATAGGAATCGCATTTGAAACGGTACGAGATGCAAACAACTCTTTACCGCTGCTATCTCCTATGAGCCGCGTAGCCGGTCGCATGAGTGTGCAAATCGGTGCACACTATTTAGAAAAACAATATGGCGGAAAAGGTATGGTTTTAGGCGGAGTTCCCGGTGTAGAGCCTGCCCAAGTAGTTATCATCGGCGGCGGTACTGTCGGCTTAAATGCCGCAAAAATGGCGGTAGGACTTGGCGCCAAGGTTGCAGTCCTCGACATGAATCCTGAACGGCTTTCTTATATTGATGACCTATTTAACGGGCGCGTAGAAACTATTGCGTCTAATTCCTTTGAAGCTGCCGTGTGGGCAAAAAAAGCAGACCTGCTCATCAGCTGTGTACTCATTCCGGGAGCAATGGCTCCTAAAGTAATAAAAGAATATATGGTCAAGGAAATGAAAAAAGGTTCCGTTATTGTTGATGTTGCCATTGACCAAGGCGGCGGCGTAGAAACCATTGATCACGTAACGACCCATACAGATCCTATATATATAAAATATGGCGTAATTCATTATGCAGTAGCGAATATTCCTGGTGCGGTTCCCATGACTTCGACAATAGCTTTAGCAAATTCTACACTTCCTTATGCTTTGAGAATTGCCAACAAAGGCTGGAAACAAGCACTGCAGGAAGATCTGGGACTTGCTCAGGGCTTAAATACCGCCAATGGAAAAATCACATGTAAAGCAGTTGCACAAGCACGAAATTTACCATATACCCCCTTATCTGAAATACTAGGTTAATTACAATTAATCTGAAATTAAAAGGCTCTCGAAAATCCGAGAGCCTTTTATGCTATATATTGTCACCAATTATATTTTTATACGTGACTAAAAAATACGGCACAATCATGGTTAGCGAGGATGCTCAAAGATTGTGCCGTATCCTATAGTAAAAGCAACTGCAACAAAGAAAAGCTAAAAATGCAGTCCGCTGAACTACCTAAAATTTATATGTATCTCTCATTTTTTCAAGAAAAGAAATAAGACATTGAAGTTGTTCATCGGTATGCCCTGCATTCATCATAATACGAATAAGTGCATGTCCCGGCTTAACGGCAGGATACCGAAACATACCGACCATAATATTATTTTCCAGACAAGCTTCATATACTTTAACCGCTTTTTTGTCATTTCCTATAATGACAGAAATAATATAAGACGGCGTATCGTTGAGACGAAAATTCTTTTCTTCCAAAACTTGACGTAATTTTAACGAACGTTCCAAATATTGATCCATAATTTCCGGATGTTTCTCTAATTTGCGCAAAATATAGGTAATAGTGCTGGCAGTCGGTGGTTGAATAGCAGCAGTAAACAAAGATGTTCCCGATAATAGCTCGAACATGGTAATCATGTCTTTAGGGCCGGAAATTGCTCCCCCTTCCATACCCACCGCCTTAGAAAAAGACACCATGACAAACGTAGCTCTGTTCATTTGTTTGAATTCTTCTGAAAACAAGCGTTGCTCCGGACCATAAAACATAAAACCATTTGCATTATCCACATAGCTGATCGCACCATACTTTTCGCAAGCATCTAAAATTTCCTTCATAGGGGCAATAGATCCATCAGCAGAATAAATGCTTTCGAAAACAACGACAATCTTTTTATGTGTCTTAGACAAACGTTTTAATACATTTTCCAAATGTTTCGAATCATTATGCCGAAATGGAAACAGCTGTTTACCAAACTCCAAGTGTGATGCTGCTTTCCATAAACTCCAGTGGCAATCTCTATCAAGAACAAATACAGCATCACTGTTATTGATACCACAAGTAGAACTAAAGTCAAATTTACATGTCATCGCATTAATAAAACCAATATTAGCTAATAATCCGCTGGCAAAGGATAAGGAGCGTTCTTTTCCCGTAATCCGGGTTAATTCTTCTTCCATTTCTTTATGGGCACTGCTGACTCCCTGGGTAACTCGTGATCCCCCCGTGACCAGACCATATTTTTTTGCCGCCTGTAAAAAATGTTTCATTACATCAGGTTCTTGATGTGTATTTAACACATTAATACTGGCAAAATTAATGTATTTTTTATCATGGTAGGTAACGGTAGGACCTACAGGTTTTGTTGTTGTTGTTACTTCATGATAAAATCCATCTTTACAAAGCGTATCCAAAAAATAAGAAAATCCCCATATATCCCGTAAACTACTTGATTGATTTGGTTGCTGCTTCATTACCATTGATTGATTCCTCCGCCTATGACAAGCCCGTTTATTTTCTTTAATTATATAAATAAAAACGACAATTTTTAAATATACATTTATATAATGTGTAACTAGTATACTATAGGGACCGTAACTTTTCCGTAACTTTTTACTTCTAAACAAATATTTTCAGAAAAATGTATTCTTTTTTTCAACATATCTAACAAAAAATGACTGACTCCACATTACTGGTGCCAGTCATTTTTGTTTATTTCAAGCTGTTAATATAGGATTGTATGCATGCATTGGTTTCTTCTGCCCAAGAGTAATGTGCCATATACCGCCCATCATAGATAGCAATCATTGCTTCGTCTCCTTTTAACAAACGTTTATAATCACTTTCATAAAATTCGGAATGAACAAAGCGCTGCGCCGTGCCTGAAGCCAAAATAAAGCCAATTCCGGCCATATTCAATATTTCTCTCAATCGTTTGTATGTCACACGGCAGAGTGCCTGTGTTCCCGCATCATATGGACGATCAGCCCAAAGATGTCCTATAATTTGCTCTGTCGTTACACTGCCGCCATCCGCATCAACAAGCACTGCCAAAAGTTCTTTCGCTTTTTCACTGTTAAAATAAAGAAGTTTATGATTCACATATACATCAAAAAAAGGCAATGTTCGTATACACACCTGTTTCGTCGGTGTGTATATAATTTGTTCCGCTTTTTCTATCGCTTGACGGATACATTCCTTATTATATGGCTTAAGTATATAGCTAACTGCTTCCGCATCAAACGCATCTAGTGCAAAGGTATCATATGCCGTCAAAAACACAATTTTTGTGTTGCTGTTAATCTTTCGCAATATTTTCGCCAATTCCAGTCCCCGTACTCCCGGCATCTCAATATCAAGAAAAGCAATATCTATCGTATGCTGTTCTGCATATTCTTGTGCTGGAGACGCTTCTGTAAATGTTTTCAATGTTGTAACCTTTTCCATTGTATGAATGATATATTCAAATTTTTCGACAGCAGCTACTTCATCATCTACATATATAATGTTCATACCCGGTCATCCCCTTTTTTAGGTATTTGTATCATAACTTTTGTGCCTCTTCCAATTACGCTTGTAATCGTCATTTTGGCTTGAAGCATGTATTCCAAACGACTGCGGACATTCATAATTCCAATAGACGCATGACTATCTTTCTGCAGTGCTTCCCAATCAAAACCCACTCCGTCATCTTCAATTATAATGCATATTTCTTTCATATTTTCTGCTGTTTTCAGCATAACTGTGCCACCTTGAGATTTGCTCCTCAATCCATGCTTAACAGCATTTTCAACAAGTGGTTCCAAGGTAAGCGCCGGCAAAGAAAAATTTGCAGCATCAATATTATAAACCATGTGTATCTTATCCCCAAAACGCAGCTGTTCCAAGGCTACGTAGCATCGAATATGTTTCATCTCTTCTTCAAAATTAACCAGCCCCTGACTTTGCAAGGAATTAATATTCGCTCTAAGGTAATTAGAAAATTGTATAATGGCATCATCGGCCTTTTCCGGGTGAATCAAACAAAGTCCGCTAATAGCATTCAATACATTAAAAACAAAGTGAGGTTGTATCTGACTTAACATGACACGAATACGGCTTTGGGCCAATTCCCCCTGCATTTCCTGCACTAAAGAAGCTTGCTGCATCTTTTCCCGTACAAAATCACCGGCAATAATACATTGTACTATCGTAAAAAACAACAATCCTGCCTGAAATACATAAATCCAATAAAAATGAACAAATGAATAATGTACAATTTCCGCGATGGTGCAGCTCGTAAGCACGCTCACAGATACAACCACATATTTAATGCGTTTTTCCATATGCATTTTATATTCCCGTATAAGAAAAACCATTTCTAATACCAACATCGCCCATGCGGGAGATAAAAAAGCATCTGATCCCCGACCTTTTTGAAACAAACAATACCCAACAATACACAATGTCCATAAAAATATCATTACGTTAGCCGTTTTAATATGCGACTTTTTATTAAGAAATGTTGATAAATAAATAAGAAGAAACTCACAAATCAACATTTGCGATAAGTAATCAATAATGTTTATTAATCCTGGGTAAGGAAACAATAAGGTAATATATTCATAATCAATAAAGGTACATACAGCCCCGGATATAAGCAACATGGCACAAGAAAAAAATTGTTCATAAATATCAATCTTAAACAACCGCAGAACACTCATACTGAACAAAAGAGCAAGTCCAATAATCAAAAGCATACTGCTGATAATAATTTTTGCAGCATTATGCTGCAGTTGGTGAAGCAGCAGTGCGTAGGTTTCCCCACTGCTGAATTTTCGTAACCACAATGTCAAGGCTTCGGGATAATTGCCATCCGTTGCGCGTTGTAAATGTATAACTAATTCATCCTTTGGAGTAATACCAGGACTATCAAAAGAATCCCACCAAGTATAATCATCTCCTTCTTCATGATAAATGTCCTGCCCATTCAGTTGAATATGTACTTGCAAACGGGTGATATACATCATAATTTTTTTATCTTTAGGAATATCTTGTTTTACATGTCCGCGAAGAATAAGTTGATTATCATCCGGTCCGATAGAAATATCTTTTAATTGTTGAAATGGGATAGGTGCATCGGAAGACATTCGCTGATAAAATCCTTGCATAGAAATAGCTTTCACAGTATGACTTGTATCATCCGTATCTATGGGCCTTAAAAACATAAAGAGGGTCACAATAGTAACACCCAATAAGATATACATATACAGTAAAAATCTATTTGGTTTATAATTTTCCAAGTTGGATTCCCCCTACCCTTTCCCTTTTTTATTATACAATATTTATTTCAGAGAGCAAAAAAAACATCTCTTCCAATATAATATATTCTTACACAGATGAGATGTTTTTCTTACTTATTTTCTTTTATAATATTACTTACAGCCAACATGCTACTCTCTATTTCCAAAAATCAAGCCATGAGTACCTACTGTATTGTCATAGATAAAATAGTATGCGTAAACAATGGTTTATATTGATTTTCCGCAACAACGGGCACTGTAAAAACAAGACTGTACATAGTATTATTTCCCAACACTATATACTGTTCTTGATAATAATCCGTTCCTGCCCTGTTAATCGTATAAAAAAAATAAATAGCCTTATGACTTGCTACGGTTGTAACCCCGGAACTTTCCATCGCCGCTCCCTGAGACTTTAAACGTTGCTCCAGTGTTGGAAGCGCTGCCTGCAGTTGTTCTTCCTGCTCTGCCATCGTTGTCCCATTGCGAATTTGATTGACTCTAACAGTCATAAGCACTCCTGTTTTCTTATCTCCTGCTGTTAATTGTGTCATACCTGATTCTGTCTGTAAATATTGAAATTCCGCTGGAACATCGATATTAAAACCACTGCTTTCACTATGGTAAGATTGGTATTCCGTTGCAAATGCCGTCGAAAAAACTAAACAAAAAAAACTAGTCACCATTATAAAAATTCGCTTCATCCTATCAAACTCCCCTTTAAATTTTTATTTCATTATAAAATGAAACAGGTGATTTGTCTAATATTCTTTTTCAACACAAGCTTTCCGTTAAAATACGAATCACATCTTCCCGCGTCAATACGTGATATCCCCCTTTTAAAATAAAAACGGAATCGCATATGTCTTCCATCATATCTGCAGTAACCCCAAAATCCTTTATACTCATAACACAGCCAATTTCTTTTAAATACGCTTCCATTCGATCCAATCCCTCACCAGCTATTTCTTCATCACTCTTATTTTCTGTGCGGACATCCCAAACACGCTGAGCATATCGTTTAAACTTTTTTAATCCGTAAGGTAAAATAAACCGATAATACGGCATAGACACTGAAGACAATGTCATACCATGTGTATCATCCGTATAAGCAGCAACTGCCTGTCCTAACATATGCACCATCCAATCTGTCGATTTACCTTTAGCAATCAAAGTATTTAACGCCCAAGAAGCAATCCACATAATATTACTTCTTGCTTCATAATCACGAGGAGTTTCCACCGCAATCCGGGAACTGTGAATCAGTGATTTCAACAAGCCCTCACTAATATAATCGGATGTATTGTCATCTTGGCCGGAAAAATATTGTTCAAGAATATGTGACATAATATCATAAATACCAGCTACCATTTGATAGCGCGGCACGGTAAAAGTAAAAACAGGATTTAGAATAGAAAATTTTGGAAATACCGCCGATCCAAAAACACGTCCTATTTTTAACTTTTGTTCATGGTTAGTAATAACAGCTCCCCCGTTCATTTCTGAACCAGTCCCAACCATAGTTAATATACAACCTACAGGAATAACTGCATTATCCACTTTCTTCATTTGTAAAAAATATGTATCCCACGGATCTGTTTCACAATAGGCAGAAACAGATACCGCTTTAGCATAATCGCAGACAGACCCCCCACCAACTGCTAAAATCAGATCAACGTGGTTCTGGCAGGCTAATCGACTTCCTTCGTACACTTTCTCTATCGTTGGATTCGGCATTACTCCCCCATCTTCAATAATAGTTTTGCCAGCTTCCTGCAGTATGGAAATGATTTGGTCATAAATACCATTTCTTTTAATAGAACCGCCGCCATATACCAATTGTATTTTTTTCCCATAATGGACAAGTTCTTTTTTTAGGTTATCCAATGCTTTATCGCCAAAATACAACGTAGTCGGATTAGAATAACAAAAATTTCCTAACATGCCATATCGCTCCTTTTACTGTATCTGTCTCCATGAAAATATATTTATCCTTAACTACAAAAAACAAAATATATAATTATGTTTTTTCGTGCAATAACAAGATCATATCATACCAGACAGCACCTCCGTGCAAAGAACTCGACCGCCCCTCACACGTATATCCAAATTGTTCGTAAAAAGGAATTAAATATTTTTTACACGTCAATATAACAGCTTTCCTATTTTGTTCATAAGCTGCTGCAATATATGCCTTCATCAACATTTTAGCAATTCCCTGGTGCTGTTCTGATGGTAGTACGTCTAATCCAAAAACCATTTGATAATCTGCTTTATCATCATGAAGCATCGTAGATTCATATAAATCATCTGTCAGTTTTCGTTGTTTAGTCACACAGCCATTAATAAACCCTATAACTTTTCCTTTTTTTTCAGCTACAAGAAAAGAATGAACAAAAACATGCATCCGCTCACTAAGACGTTTATACGTTGCCGCTTCAGCTTTTGGAAAACATTGCTGTTCTATATATACAACACGGTTTAAGTCTGACCTTCTGGCTGCTCGGATATTAATTTCCATAAAAAGAACTCCTCATATACTACTCGATTCAATTTATCTAACATATATATTTTGTTCCCATAGTACCTTCACACGGAACAAAGGCGATGACCCGACCGGCCATCGCCTTTATGAAAAGCGGCATATATGTGAATATGGACATATCCCCTATTCCGTTGTAAGAATCACCGTCATGCAGTCTCTTTTCCTACTCAGACTATTTGCTATTTAAGTGCCTTTTGGACTCACATCCTTTGACCTTACAAACAGTCTCTCATTGATGCATTAATATAATGTTTCATACACAATCCCAATAACTAATAGTTTGCTTTTCAACATGCTACCGGTCATCTGGGCAAGAAGTATACTGCGTGATTCTTTTCCAATGCTTTTAACGGGTAACATTCCATATCCCTTCCGCTTTTTACACTTTTATTATATCATCAGTATATTTTTAAGTAAATACCTTTTTATTATTTTAATTATACATATTAATCATCATTGTATATGGATCGTCTCTGCTTACCTATATTCTGTAAACATGTTCTTGTTATTCTTATTTTTCCCCAATTATATGCAGCAACTCTTCATTAATAAACCCATTGGCAGCGCAAATATCCGCATTGCAATCAACCTGTATCCTTTTACCGGTATAATCGCTTACACGTCCGCCCGCTTCCTGCACTAATATAATTCCCGCCGCCATATCCCAAGGCTTTAAATCTCGTTCAAAATAACCATCATATCGTCCCGCTGCTACGTATGCCAAATCTAAAGCGGCACTGCCTGAACGACGAACATCTAAACAACGGCAATATACCTTTTGGAATACATCCCAATTTTGTGGAATAAACTGCCGATCATAAGGAGATGTCCCAATCGCCATAAGAGATTTTTCTAAGACTTCATTTTCGGTAACATGAATCGCTCGTCCATTTAGAAAGGCTCCTTGTCCACGAACAGCATAAAAAGTTTCCTCCGTAAATGGATTGTAAATAACTCCAAATTGCAAATCCTTTTTGTTATAATAAGCTAACGACACTGCACTTAACCCCACATGACGGATAAAATTTTGTGTGCCATCAATCGGATCGAGTATCCAATAGCTGGTATCTGGTTTAATGTAAATACGTTTCTGTTCCTCAGCAATCAAAATAGTCTGGGGATCCAGCCGATATAATTCCTGACGCAAATACTCCTGAACAGCTACATCAACCTGTGTGACAAAATCAGACCTTCCTTTAACAGTTACTTTAATTTCTCTTGTATCATCTACAAAAAACGGTCGAGTTGTTTGAACAACCCGAATAATCTTTTCATAATCCATGATATTCTCCTGCAATATGTATTTTATACAACATAACAATATATCTAAAGCCTCATGAGATTGTCCCTCAGTATCTTGTTCACCTAAATAAATATTATCTACTGTCGTTTTATAATTCTAATTAATTATACTAACAGATTCTCTTACATATATGTGATTTCGGTTACAGAAAACTGACTTTTGTAAAATATTTGCGCGTAAATTAGCAAATTTATAATTTAAACATAATATGTATTTTGTTCTCTTAATTTTTACTTTTAATGAGAGTAATAATCATCGTCATATTTCTGCCTTCAATTTTTAGAGGATTATCGACATGAGTAATTTCCGAAAGATCCATGTTATCTTTCTCTGCAATTTGTCGTGCATACCGCAAAAACATAACTTCCATTTGGATTTATTCGTATTGCTAACTCCACGAACTTCGCAAGTTCTAATTTGTTCATTAATATGCAATTCTTTACTAATTTTCTTTCAGTTATTTAGAATCCATTGTTTTTCTTACTTGTATCGCTGCCGAAACAAGATGTTCTAAACTAGCCTTAGTTTCAATAATGCTTCTAGTTTTAAGTCCACAATCAGGATTTACCCACAATTTCTGTGGTACAATTTTCGTTAACATAACCTTCAAAGATTTTTCAATTTCTAATTCTGAAGGAACTCTAGGGGAGTGAATATCGTAGACACCTGGACCCACTTCTGTCCGGAATTCAGCCGCCTGCAACGCATCTAAAACAGTAAAATCAGAGCGAGATGCTTCAAACGTAATCACGTCAGCATCCATATTATCTATATCTTTAATAATATCGTTAAATTCACTATAACACATATGTGTATGAATTTGTGTTTCCACTTTGACTCCACTGTGCACCAAGCGAAAGGCTGGAATAGCCCAATCTAAATAATTTGTATGCCAATCGGCCTTACGAAGAGGTAGTTTTTCCCGTAAGGCGGCTTCATCAATTTGAATAATGCGAATTCCATGTTTTTCCAAATCAAGCACTTCATCTCGAATAGCCAATGCGATTTGAATTGTACTTTCTCGCAGTGCAATATCTTCCCGTGGGAAGGACCAATTGAGAATAGTAACAGGCCCAGTAAGCATTCCTTTGACAGGTTTATTTGTCAACTGCTGCGCATATGTCGACCATTCTACTGTAATGCTTTTTCGTCGTGATACATCACTCCAAATAATCGGCGGTTTTACACAACGTGTACCATAGGATTGAACCCAAGCATTCTCCGTAAAAATAAAACCGTTTAAATGTTCCCCAAAATATTCTACCATATCGTTTCGTTCAAATTCTCCGTGTACAAGAACATCAAGTCCGATTTTTTCTTGCAGCGCAATACAAGCGGCAATCTGTTTTTTATTGAAATTCTTGTATGTTTCAAGGGAAATTTTATTATTACGGTAGTCAGCTCGATTTTTCCGAACAGCAAGGGTTTGTGGAAAAGAACCGATAGTCGTAGTCGGAAGTAACGGGAAATGAAATGTCTTCTTTTGCAAATTTTCTCTTTCAGTAAAACCGGGATGTCGCGTAAAATCTTTTTTTGTCAGACAAGCAACTCTTTTTTGAACCATCGCGTCCGGTACTGCATGTGGAACCGCAAAAAGAGCAACATTGTTTTTGTATATTTTTTCCATTTTGGGTTCAGTACTATCCATCAGTTTCTTCAAATCAGACAATTCCTGTAGCTTTTCTTCAGCAAAGGAAAAATGTAACAGATATTTTTTATTCAAATGTATTTCCTGCGTTATGGTAAACGGTACATGAAGAAGTGAACAAGAAGAGTTCAATACAATATACCGTGCTTTACTTTGGATTTTTTTCAAAAGTGTCAATGTTGCAGTATAATTGTTACGCCAGATATTTTTCCCGTTTACAACTCCGGCAAAAAGAATCTTGTCCTCAGGAAATCCATTTGCACACAATGTACTTAATGTTTCCTTGCCTTCCAAAAAGTCCAGTCCAATGCCATCAAAGTCGAGTGCAGTAAGGATATGATAACAATCACGAACATCACCAAAATACGTTTGGCAAAGGATCTGTACCCCTTGTTTATTCTGCAATATATCTCGATATATATCTGCAAACAAAGATAGATCTTCTTGAGAAAGATCTGTAACTAATAATGGTTCTTCTACAGATAACCATGTAATCCCAAGTTTTTCTAACACTGTCAAAAGTTCTTTATATGCATTTGTAAGAACATCGGCAAAATCACGCTTTGTTTTTTTCCCCGTACAACGCGCCAATTGTAAAAAAGTAAATGGCCCCAGGATAACCGGCTTAGCTAAAAGCTTTAACGCCAATGCTTCTTTACATTCATCAATTATCTTTGTACCGGTAAGCTTTATATTCATATCATCTTCCAACTCCGGTACCATATAATGATAATTAGTATTAAACCATTTTTTCATAGCCAATGCCTTTACATCACCATGTACACCTTGATACCCCCGTGCCATAGCAAAATAGGTATCTAACGGATTTAATCCTAGCCTGTGGTACCGTCTGGGAATAACATTAAAAAGTACAGCTGTGTCCAATGTCGTATCATATAAAGAAAAATCATTTACCGGAATCAGATTCAGACCACTGTTCTTTTGCAACAACCAATGCTTTTTGCGAAGATTACAAGCTGTTTCATTCAAACTATCTATACTTACTTTACCTCTAAAATATTTCTCCGTTACAAACTTTAATTCTCGTTGTGCTCCAATGCGAGGAAATCCAATAATTGTTGTTTCCATTTTTACATCCCTCCCTAAAAAAGACATAAGTATATTTGTTTTGTATACGATTTTTCTATTAAGCAAAAAAAAAAGCGTTATCACAGATAGCGCTTTTTCATCAGCTCATCTATCAGGAATGTTCCTGTCGGAGTTGGCACCTTTCCCTTATATGGGCAGGTTGTCGCAGCGTCATAAGGCCGAATCCCTCGACTGCTCTGGATGGAATAGAAGATGCAGATTATGATTTATTTCCATAGCGGCATTGCATCTTCTTGCAATATATTGTTGTATTCGCAAAAAAATGGGTGGATACCATTGCGATATTGTAGTGTATTGTAACCTAATACTTGTATGTTGTCAACCTGAATCTTTCGTATACCCCTTCTGTTAGTTAAAGATAAAAATAATACAGGAAAATGTCATAAACCTTTTATTTTATACTCAATTCGGAAAATTTTTCCTTATCACGTTTAATTTGTTTTTGGTACCTTTCCGCTTCAGAAAAAATGCATCCACAGTACTTTTGCATATAAAATTTCAGCGTTCGTGCCTCATTATTACCTGCACGAAAATAGGGTCTGAAATCTCGATACAAAAACGTTACGCCGTATTGCTTGCCAAACCGTTGTCCAGCTTCAGATATCATGTCATGCTGTTGGTAAATACTGGCTAACAGCGTAGTAGTAAAATATTGGAATCCATGTTCTGCAGCATATCGTGCTGTAGTTTCTAGGCGATGTTCATAACAGTACGTACACCGATGATTCACATCGCATATAATATGTTGAACAAAATCTATTAACCCGTACTCTTCTTGTATTCTAACTTCCATATGAATTGTAGAAGCATACTCTAATAAGCAATCGCGCCGTGCTTGATATTCTTTCCAAGGATGAATGTTAGGATTATACCAAAATGCCACAGGATCCATATTGTCTTCACGTAATGTATTAATACATGATAAAGAACATGGGGCACAACAACAATGCAATAAAACTTTTTCCATAGTTTACCTTCTTTGTTTTTAATTAATGTCCCACTGTACGACAAATTTATACCTAAACATATTTACCCACACTTTGTTATCATCTCGCTTAGTTAAAGTGTTCGTGACAATTAACAAAGTAATCATTTATTGCGGTATTTTCTGGTCATTTTGTCTTTCCTGATGTTCTTTATTCTGCTTCAATTGTTGTTGTCCTTGATCTCGTCGTTGTTGGTTTTGTGAATGCTGTTCTTGATTTTCCCCTTGTTGTCGTTGATTTGATTGATGATTTTGTAAATGCTGTTGTCTATCTGTTTCTTGTTTTTTCTGCCTCTGTCGATTTTGTGATGGTTGTTGTCTATTCGTTCTTTGTTTTTGTTGTCCTGATTGTTGGTCCTGTGAATATTGTCTATTTGTTTCTTGTCTTTTCTGTCTTCGTTGATCTTGTGATGGTTGTTGTCTATTGGATTCTTGTTGCTGTTGATTCTGTTCTGATTGCCATTGTTGTTGCGAAAGTTGAGAAGAATCATATGCCAAACACATTGCATTTCCCATTATAAACATACTTCCAGTTAAGATAATTCCTACCTTTTTTAATGATTTTTTCATATTATTCACACCTTCTCTATTAATTATAAAAATTATATTCTTCTACTATTTTAACGTTTCTATAACAAAACACAAGATAAATAAATTAATTGTTAACATACTGTAACAAAATGAGTTTTTTCTTTAGTTTATATAACAGTAACAAGATTTTCCATACGTTCTCTTTGCTGCAGTGCTGGATTCAGTAATACAGACAAGCATCTTTCAACACCCCATCGACTGATAGAAAACACAAGTGGTAATAAGCCAATATTTCAAGATAACTTCTATTCTCACTGTTCCCATAATACCGCAACAGTGTTTAGCTATCAAACGAGACATCGACACTCGTGTTATGCGGCACTTTTATATTACCTACATGCTTGAAGTAGATGTTGATAAATTCGATGTCAAAACTGCCGTTAGACATACGACATTCAAGATGAATCGTGAAGTCACCGAGGACACAAACAATCGGTTACGCGAAGGCGCATCCAAATTACTCGACTTAATATATCCAAAGAAAGAAAAAAGTAATATTATACAGTTCCCAACAATGGCATAGTACAGCAAGTGGGTGGAAAAAGGGATGGAAAAATAAAGAGACTTGCGACATAAATGCCACAAGCCTAGTAAATATCTATGGTGGAGACGAGGGGGATCGAACCCCTGACCTCTTGCATGCCATGCAAGCGCTCTCCCAGCTGAGCTACGCCCCCATATAATAAGTAAGTCCAAAATTGAACTTGCTTAGATATTTTATCATAGATATATTGATAAATCAAGTTCTATTTCCAGTCCTCGTATACAGAGAAGCTTTATTACATGGATATCCATTATATTTCTTCATTTTTCTATACAGCAGTTCTTATATAGTTTCCACCGCGTTCAACTTCTGTGTTCTTATTATTTTCCTTTTCCAAGTAAGTCTTCTGCCTTTGCTATATTCCCGCGAATCTTAGCACAACAGGTTTTAAATTCGGCCATTTCATCGGCCGGCAAAGGATATTCCACAATATGCTGAACTCCATTGGCTCCAATAACAGCCGGACAACCACAATAAATATCCTGTTCTCCATACTCTCCTTGGAAAGGCACACTGGCTGCCATCACTTTCCCCTGGTTATGCAAAATAGATTTCACAATAGTTGCTGCCGTCGAACAAATTCCGTATTCTGTACAATGCTTGCCTTTGTAAGTAATCCAGCCGCCACGGATCGCCAAATTTTTAGTATCTTCACGATTCAACGTAAACTTCGGATCTCGTTCCATTTCGTTTAATGATTTTCCCGAAAAAGATACAAAAGACCATGGAACCATTTGAGAATCGCCGTGTTCTCCCATCATAAAGGCAGTAAAGGAACTTTGTTCTATTCCTGTCTGCTGAGAAATCGCACTAACTAAACGAGACGTATCAAGTCCGGTACCTGTGCCAAGAACCTGATTTTTCGGCAGACCGCTCAATTTTTGAATAAGATACGTGATAACATCACAGGGATTGGTAACATTAACAAAGATTCCGTTAAAGCCGCCTTTCATTACCTTCGGAATATAATCAGCCACCTGTGTCGCAGTAAATTTCATTTCGTCATCACGACTTCCCGTAGCAACCAGTGTAATATCGCCGACGCAGTTAACGATAACATCACAATTACCCAATTCTTCATACCCGGCAATACTATATGTAACGCGATGCGGCATGAATTGAACGGCATCCATTAAATCCTGTCTTTCACTGCAAAGTTTGTCTTCATTCTTATCACAAATAAGAATATCATCAGCAATTCCCATCATTCCTAACGTAAATGCTACATGAGCTCCTACATGTCCCATTCCAATGACACCGACTGTTCTTTTCTTTACTATCATATTCATCTCTCCTATCTATCTGCAAGTGATACGTATTAAGGGATTATAATTTTCCATTATACCACTATTATATAAATGCGTAAACTTAAAATTACTGTTTAATTTTTTGTTTTTTTTTACAATAATTTATTTTTAATATTAAATACATAACATTTTTCTTGGTCTGAAAAAAAACATGTATACTATTTTTCTTCAAAACAAACCTGTGTTTTTCCTAAAAAACAGCTCTCCCATACATTAGATTTTTATCTGTTATACGGGAGAGCCGTCCACCATTAAATATAAAAGCTTTTACTTTATTTTTTAAGTTGCAGTATACGCTGGTTGCTGGAACCTCTGAATTGCAGAGATATATCTTTCAGTTCTTCCTTGAATTCACCATCGACAAGCGTATCAATATATGACAGCATTTGCTCTGTAACCTCACTAT
This sequence comes from Megasphaera sp., assembly GCA_022649055.1. Classification (GTDB taxonomy): domain Bacteria; phylum Bacillota; class Negativicutes; order Veillonellales; family Megasphaeraceae; genus Megasphaera_A; species Megasphaera_A sueciensis. The sequence goes on along the minus strand of JALCNL010000020.1, from coordinate 17,913 downwards.
ACGCTTTGCCTCCGTTTTTAAAATCATCCGGATACGTATATCCCGTATAACACCAAATAGTTTTATCAGGATATGCCTCTTTTACTTTATCAAGAAATTTTACCAATGCTTTTTGATGGCAAGGTTCCATCGGTTCACCTCCCAACAAGGTAAGTCCACTGATATATTCCGGTGCAATAGCCGTTATAATCTTTTGTTGTACAGCCTCCGTAAAGGGTTCCCCATACTCAAAACTCCAAGCCTCCGGGTTAAAACATCCGTTACAATGATGTGTGCATCCAGAAACAAAAAGGCTTACTCGAACACCCGGACCATCGGCAATGTCATAAAATTTGATATTCGCATAATTCATTTTTTTCTCCTACAAATGCATGACTCTATCCTTAATTTCTTCGGTTCTTCCTTGATTCCAGAATTGAGTCCCAATATACCCACAAGTCCGCCGTGCCACATTTAATTTATTCTGATCCCGATTGCCGCATTTTGGACATTCCCATACAAGTTTGCCATCACTTTCAACAATTTGGATTTCTCCATTAAACCCACATTCTTGGCAATAATCGGATTTTGTATTCAGTTCAGCATACATAATATTTTCATATATAAATTGCTGCAGTGCTTCAACTGCTTCCAAATTATGCTGCATATCAGGTACTTCAACATAACTGATAGCACCGCCTGGAGAAAGTCGTTGAAATTGGCTTTCAAATTTAAGTTTTGTAAAGGCATCCACCGGTTCCATTACATGCATATGATAACTGTTGGTAATATAATTTTTATCTGTTACCCCTTTGATAACACCAAATCGTTTCTGTAAACATTTAGCAAATTTATACGTCGTCGATTCCAAAGGAGTCCCATATAAACTAAAATCAATATTATGTTCTGCTTTCCATGCTGTACATTTATCATTCATATGCTGCATAACCGCTAATGCAAATGGTGTAGCCTGCGGATCCGTATGAGACTTGCCCGTCATATATTTCGTACATTCATATAATCCGGCATAACCCAAACTAATTGTGGAATACCCGCCATATAGCAACGCATCAATAGTTTCTCCTTTATCCAAACGAGCTAATGCCCCATATTGCCAAAGAATAGGTGCGGCATCCGACTTAGTACCTTTCAGGCGATTATGACGGCACATCAATGCTTTATGACATAGTTCCAACCGTTCGTCAAAGATTTTCCAAAAAACTTCCATATCGCCCTTGCTGGACAACGCTGCATCCACTAAGTTAATCGTAACAACCCCTTGATTAAACCGCCCATAATATTTCGCCTTATTCGTTTTAGGATCTACATAAGGTGTAAGAAAACTCCGGCATCCCATACAAGTATAACAATGACCTTCTCCGTTTTTATCAACTTTATTTTGAAGCATAATTTTCTCACTTATATAATCCGGCACCATTCTTTTCGCAGTACACTTTGCAGCTAATTCCGTTAAATAAAAATAAGGCGTCCCTTTTTTCAGATTGTCTGGTTCCAATACATATATCAATTTTGGAAAAGCCGGCGTAATCCACACACCACTTTCATTTTTCACCCCTTGAATGCGCTGCTGCAACATTTCTTCGATAATCATTGCCAGATCTTCTTTTTCCCGTTCATTTCGTGCTTCATTCAAATACATAAACACCGTGACAAAAGGCGCTTGTCCATTGGTAGTCATCAAGGTAACAACCTGATACTGTATAGTCTGCACGCCCCTGCTGATTTCTTCAAGAAGCCGTTTATGAACAACTTTTTCTATTTTCTCAGAAGAAGTCTCCACCCCCAGCGTCATACATTCCTCCACAACACTTCTACGAATCTTTTGTCTACTGACGTCCACAAAAGGCGCCAAATGAGTCAAACTGATACTTTGACCGCCATATTGACTGCTAGCTACTTGAGCAATAATCTGCGTTGCAATATTACAAGCCGTAGAAAAGCTATGCGGGCGATCAATTCGCGTACCACTTATAACCGTTCCATGTTGCAGCATGTCCTCCAAATTGACCAAATCACAATTATGCATGTGCTGGGCATAGTAATCGGCATCATGAAAATGTATCATTCCTTCTTCATGCGCTTTTACTATATCTTTGGGGAGCATCAACCGCATAGTAAGGTCTTTGCTCACTTCTCCTGCCATATAATCACGCTGCACACTATTAACCGCAGGATTTTTATTAGAATTTTCTTGTTTTACATCTTCATTATTGCATTCAATCAGGCTTAATATTTTATCGTCCGTCGTATTCCTGGTTCGCATAAGAGAATGAACATATCGATATGTAATATATTTTCGTGCAACTTCAAACGCTTTGTATCCCATAATTCCATTTTCTACATAATCCTGTATATCCTCTACATTCATCGCATGAGGTATTTCACTGCATATATTTTCTACTTTTTCAGCAATACTACTAATTTGCAAAACACTTAACTGGTGTTTTTCATCTACAACAACATTGGCCTTGCCGATAGCTTTAATAATCTTGTCCACGTTGAAAACTTCTTCTGCTCCATTACGTTTGATGATTTTCATCCTCTGACCCTCCAAACAAATATCATTATACCTTATAGTATAATACGTTTAACCTTTTCCGATATCACGAAATCATAAAAAAGGACAGCACAAAAAATATATTCCCTGTTGCCTCAAAAATACCGTATTTTGTTCAAACAAATTTACCATCGAAGTCACACAACCTGCAACTCTAAAGTTAAAAATTAGTTAAAAGTACTCCGGTACTCGGTTTTTTTAGTATAAAGCAAGCACACGAAATTGTCAATCATGATATACAATATATTCTATTATATATCATGATTATAATAATAACAATACTATATATAGTATTAGTTTGATATAGTATTTGTTCTATTTTTACTTGGAGTAAAAAAAACAGTCCCAAAACCTATTCACTTAGTATGTGCAACAAAACTCACGGAACACACATAAAAAATACGCTGAAAAAAGTTCCTTCCCTCAGCGTTCTTTTTATACTAGATTATATAATTTTATTTAAATCACATGTTTACAGAATTCTTATTGCCCCCGTTTTTGCTTCACAAAGTTTCAAAGCAAACGCCCTGGCATGTGCTGCTTTCGTCTCATCCATAAACGCCGATTGATATCCTAAATGCCGTTCCGCCAGCATTCCCATATATTGAAGCTGAGAATGCCTGCAATATCTACGAATTCCCTCTTCAAACAGATCCGCCCCCTTTTCTGGTTTATATCCACAGGTTGTCACTATCGCCATTTTCTTACCTGCCCATAAAGAAGGCCCTTTTCCTTCACCATAGTACATATTCATCCCATATACCATTCGATCCAATAAAGCTTTCATAGGAGGTGTACAATACCAGGAATAAATAGGAGTTGCTAAGACAATATAATCACTGTTCATAATCTGATCAGCCAAAAAAATTGTATCATCCTGAATGACACAGGTAAATTTTGACCAATCTTCCTGGCAAAATCGGCAGGCACGACATCCGGCAATTTTTTTATCATATAGCCATATCAAATCAACCTCATGTCCTGTATTTTTCAATGTTTCACAAAAGGGCTGCAAGCATTGCATGGTATTACCATTTTTATGGGGACTCCCCATCAATATTAAAAATTTCATATAATTCTACCATTTACCAACTATATTAATAATATATATGCTAAAACAGAAAATACTCTTTCTCTATACAACAAATTATATAATTTTTTTTAATTTGTCAATAAATATTTTTTTCTTTTATCAAAAATACAGCGGATTATTTTCTTAATCATTTAATCTTTCCGACCAGATTTTTGATTCTCATTGATATTATGTGCAGGTTTTCACCAATAATGCAATTTTTCGCATTTCGTTATTGAATTCGTTTGTTCCATTAAACTTTTTTAACATCTTTTCTAAATCGCATTTATAATGGCCATATGCAGCATGCATAATAATAGCTGCATAAAAAGGCCGTGATACATTAAGTTCAATAAAATCAATAAGACCATTTTTTACTCTTTCGTCAATTAATATTTTTGTAAACCTTTCAATAGAATACTCAAATTCACCAACCGAAATTTCCATGGTAAAAGTATCTGCATCATTAGGAAAATATTTTTTATAGCAGGTGTCGAAATCAGGAATATAATACATAAAATGCCAACCCTCCTGCAGAAAATCTGAAAAATATAGTTACAGCCAGTATACCCGCTTATTTTACAACTATAAATCATATATTTTTATAATACATTCCTTTTTAGTTAAAAATACTATCATTTTTTATAATGATACGGATACACCTAATTAAAAATATGATGGATGCCTTCCAAATAGAATTGTTTCACATCAATAGTACATATGCTCAAATATGTATAAGATACTGTTTGATTAATATTTTTTTCCATACACCAAATAAAAAAAATTATTATTGTTTTTCTATAAGATATACTTCTTATTATTCTTTTACTACACTGCAATCCATCTTCTTACATATACCACATTTTTTTTTCCATTTCGCTAAATTCAAACAAAACAGAAAAATCAATTTTGAGACCATTGGCAATATCAATCAATACAGCTACAGAAATATTATGATTATATTTACCTCTTTCAATTCGTCCCAAAGCGCTGGTACTTATATGGGCAAACTCTGCAAGTTTTTCCTGTGTTAATCCATTCAACTTACGGTAATACACAATCTTTGCGCCGATTTGTTTAAATACAATTTCTTTACACACACGCACAGTGTCCCCCTTATTTACAAAAATACTTATTATAATAATTAAAAATTATCACTCGAGCATCAGGTTTTTCCTTATATAAATATTATCGCACAATTCAGTATTACTTTTATTACCTAGATAGTGCTTGTATCCACCTAAATGATAAAAACAACCCTATTAGATTATTACGAAGGCATCTCTGTATACTTTTATACATATAATGTTTCATAAAAGCAACATAACTTATATATAAATAAAGTGTATTCATTTATAAAAATAACAACAATGCATAAATATAAAGATCAGTTAGAAAAATCCCAATGATTTCTCTAACTGATCTTTATATTTATGCAAACATACCAAAAGAATCATACTCGAAAAAAACTATTTGTACGATATAGTGATGCATCACCTATACATACAAGCATTTTTTATGTTTTATTATACAAAATTTATCGTAGTCTTAAAATAGAAAACAAAGTATATTTTACTATATGATTGCAACTAATCAGTATGCTACTTTTAATTACGTAACCACAAACTTAATTCTTTTTTATTAAAAAAACAAGTAATTCCCACTAGGAAAACTGCCATAATTCCACATCCCGGAAATCCCCAACGTCCTCCTATATGCTGCATAAGCGTGCCGGCATACAAATTTCCAAGGGGAGTTGACCCCTGATTTAAAAAGGAGTATACGCTCATTACCCGTCCTCGATGCATATCATCTGAATTAAGTTGAAAGATAGAGTTCCCCATATTCATAAATACTAAATTAGAAAAACCAATACCCGCAATCAAAACGAATGCTACTTCATAAGTATGAACTGCCATCATTCCAACTTGTACAGACAACGTAATAATAATGCTAATGATGAATAAATTTTTCTTTATACCCTTCGCCGCTCTTGCAGACATAAAGATGGCACCAACCATTGCCCCTATTCCCATAGCGCTCATTAACGAAGTATACATACGACTGCCGCCATGCAACACCTCATTGGCATACACCGGGACAACTACATCTAAATTCATGGCAAATGTACAAATAATCGCCATAAAAATAACATTGAATTTTAAATTTTTATTTCCCTTAATATATCTAATACCTTCTTTTATTTCCTGTAAAAGATGAAAAGCTTTCAGTCCATGATTCGACTCCGCGTTGATTTTAATACATATCAAACTAAGCAAAACAGCAAAAAAACTAATACTATTCAACAAAAAACAAAAACCAACACCGTACCGCACCATAATAATACCTGATAGTGCAGGCCCTATTATCTTTGCTAAGTTCGTCATCGTTGAATTTAAAGATATAGCATTCATCAGATGATCACTGCCTACCAGTTGAATAAAAAACGACTGTCTGGCCGGCATATCGAACGTCTGCACCATACCGAAAAAAGCACTCAATATCAAAACATATATATAATGAATATGCCCTGTATACATGAGCACCGTAAGACAAACTGCCTGCATCATAAATAAAAACTGAGTAATGAGCAATACTTTCTTCTTTGCAATTCGTTCCACAATGGCCCCGGAAAATAATGCAAACACAAGCATGGGAGTAAACTGGCTCACCCCAATCAAACCCACTAAAAAAGGCGAATTAGTAAGTGTATATACTAACCAGACCTGTGCCGTCCGCTGCATCCATGTTCCACATAAAGAAACACATTGTCCCAGCCAAAAATACCGAAAGTTTTTATATTGCAGCGAAGAAAAAACATTCTTTGCAAAAGCCATTATAGAAAAAATCAAGATACTCTTCTCCTCCACAATAGGAATACCCTATCTAGTTGAATAAAAATAAATCAATAAAAATATTTTATGCTTTTTTATGCTGATAGTAGTATAAATTGTATACCTATCGCAAGTCAAATTAATTTTTTAATAATATAAAAACATGGCAAAAATACTTTCAAATTTTCAATGTGGGGACATAGTTTTTTTATATGAAATATGCCGTCAATCAATATTTTCATATGATATGTAGATAACACTAATACCATACCTGACAGCTATACTAATTGTCTCATCGCAACCATCGCGGCATATTGCCAAATCAAACAAATTATTTAATGTATCATAATACAGATAAATAAAGAGATTACAGTAAATTAAATGTATCATTACTGTAACCTCTTTATTTATCTAAAAAATTAACATATGAAATTTATTTTTTCATTACTCTCGCTTTTCCATCTGTAACAACCTTATCATTTTGGTTCGTTACCGTAGTTTTAAAAATAATACGATGTTTTGCATCATCTTTTTCAACACATTCAATAGTAGCTGTTAATGTATCTCCATATAAAACAGGTGCTAAAAAACTCAATTCCTGATTCATATAAATCGTATTAATCCCAGGAAGTTCTGTTCCCAAAACAGCCGAAATCAACCCCGCTGAAATCATGCCATGCGCAATCCGTTGTTTAAACATAGATTTCTTTGCAAATTCAGAATTCACATGAACCGGATTAAAATCTCCTGTCACTCCGGCAAAGGAATATACATCGTATTCGCTAATCGTCTTAGACAATGCTGCCGTATCTCCAACATGAATATCTTCATACTTAATATCTTGTGCCATAATGATTCCTCGCTTTCATAATCTACACTGCTACATCATAAAAATCTAATCCCATAGGTCCATCCAAAAAAATACGCGGATCCATTTCTTTTACATCATTAATAATGGGCTGAAAATTCATTTGGTCGAGTATATCTTTTTGGATATCAATACCTGGGGCAACTTCAATCAATTCCATTCCCGCTGCAGTTAACCGGAACACGGCACGTTCTGTTACATACAGTACCGACTGTCCAACAGTCGTTGCATATGCACCGCTAAACGTAATTTGTTCCACATGTTGACTGAATTTTTTATTTTTCCCCTCAGAAACAATAATTAATTTTCCATCTCTTATTTCTTCTTTCAATCCTCCCGCCGTAAAGGTACCGCAAAAAATAACTTTTTTAGAGCTTTGCGTAATATTGATAAAACCGCCACACCCTGCTATACGGCCATTAAATTTACTTACATTGATATTTCCCTCTACATCAGTTTCTGCCAAACCTAAAATAGCTAAATCCAGCCCACCGCCATCATAAAAATCAAATTGATATGGTTGATCTAATATAGCAGAAGCGTTCGCCGATGCCCCAAAACTATTACCACTAGCCGGAACACCTCCAATAGTACCCGCTTCCGTAGTCAATATAAGTTGATTGCCGACTCCTTCCTCTGTTGCTACAGAAGAGACACCTTCCGGCATGCCGATTCCGAGATTAACCACTGCATTAGGAATTAATTCCATTGCACAACGACGAGCAATAATTTTACGATTATCTAGTTTCATGGGCGCCAGTGAATCCACGGGAACTCGTAAATCTCCATTTAATAACGGAGTAAAAGCATAGTCCCATGTCATAAGATGATCTTCTTGTTCTGCTTTGACAACATAATCAACTAACACTCCGGGAACCTTAACCATTTTAGGATCCAACGTTCCACGAGAAGCAACTTGTTTAACTTGAGCAATAACAATTCCTCCACAAGCCCTGGCCGCTTCTGCAATAGATAATATTTCACCGCTGCCTATCTCTTGTTCAGTTGTAATATTCCCATCTTGATCTACTGTCGTTCCTCTGATAATAGCCACATCAATTTTTACAGTTTTATACCATAACCACTCTTCTCCGTTTAACTGAATGACTTCCACTAAATTTTCTGTTGTTTTTTTATTTAGCTTTCCGCCTTCCAAACGGGGATCCACAAAAGTACCTAGTCCAATTTTTGTAATAATTCCCGGCCGACGCCCCGCGATGGATCTAAATAATTGAGATAACGTTCCTTGCGGGAAATTATACGCTTCAATTTTATTGTCCATCACCAACGCCCCAATACGAGGACTTAGATTAAAATGACCTCCAATAACACGTTTCAGCAAGCCTTCTTCCCCCAAATGATTCAGCCCTCTTTCCTTGCCATCACCCTGTCCCGCTGCAAATATAGAGGTAAGATCTCTAGGACTCCCTGTTTCTAAAAAAGATTTTTTTATCGCTTTCAAAATTGACTCTGGGACAAGTCCGCCCACAAATCCCGAAGTCGCTATAGTAGCTTTATCCGGGATATGTTTAACTGCTTCTGATGCAGTTACAAATTTTACCATAATAATGTCCTCCTATTCCTTAATGAATACCTGTTACTGAATAAACCATAATGATAACAAAAACAGCAAAGGTTTTTAACAATGTAATCGCAAATATATTTTTATATGAATCTCGATGTGTCAACCCACAAACAGCAAGCAAGGTAATAACCGCTCCGTTATGAGGCAATGTATCCAACCCCCCCGAAGCCATTGAGGCTACTCGATGGAGGATTTCCGGCCCCATACCAATTTGCTGTGCCCAAACCATCCATTGCTTAGACATTAACTCCAGAGCAATAGCCATACCTCCAGAGGCAGATCCCGTAATACCCGCTAACGTAGTAACACTAATTGCTTCTGATACTAATGGCGTTCCTCCCACTTGAATACTCATCAAAGCATGTGCAATATGTTGAAATCCGGGGAGCTGTGAAATAACATTGCCATAACCAACTTCTGACGCCGTATTCATAATGGCCAGCAAGGAACCGATTGCTCCGGCATTTAACACTTTTGTAAGTGCATGTACATTTCTAACTTCTTTGCGCCCTATAATCAATGCGAAGAAAATCCCGAACACAAGAGCTATAATCAATGCCCATATACTAGCCACATTTTTTACATCTCCCACAACAAGAGGAACACCTTTCATTTCTTTAAAGGCATCCAAGATGCCTGGATTCCAAACGACAAACTGAGTAACCAGAAAATTAACAATAAGTACAGTTAAAAGAGGAATACACGCCATAAACCACGGAACCAACTGCAATCCTTCATTGACTTCTGGTTCATTTAACTTATGTTGTCCGTATCCTTCTCCCTTGGCAATTGCTGACTTTAAACAATGAGAAAGATAGAAGAAACCACAAACATAAATAATTGCAGCTCCAAGTAATCCCGCAACAGGTGCCGCATATAAATTGGTACCAAAATATGCCGTAGGAATAATATTCTGAATTTGCGGAGTGCCCGGCAAACAATCCATAGTTGCCGTAAATGCTCCTAATGCTATAATAGCGGGAACAAGACGTTTAGGATAATCGGCTTCTTTAAATAAAGCGGCAGCAAAAGGATATACTGCAAAAACCACAACAAATAAACTAACACCGCCATAGGTGAGTACACTAGCTGCAATGACAACAGAAATAATAGCTTTGTTGGGATCTTTTCCCAATCCATTAATAATAGCCTTGGCAATACTTTTGGCTAATCCGGTATCTTCCATTACCTTTCCAAAAATAGCTCCCAGCATAAAAATAGGGAAGAATGCCTTAATATATGTAACAGCCTTACCCATAAACAATTCCGTGTAAGACGGCATGATTGCCAGACCGGAAAGAGTTGCTGCCAATAACGCCATGATAGGCGCCATCATAATTACAGAAAATCCTCGATATGCAAAAAAGATTAATCCAGCTAAACTAAGTACAATAACCAAAACGCTAATTTCCATAAGAGTCCACTTCCTTTCGATATACACAAATATCAGTGATTTTTTACAATAGTCCCTAATAATAGTTCATTTTTTCACTTTCACATTCACCACAATATCTATTCCAAGTAAATTAATAATACATCTTAATAGCGGAATTCTATTAAGATTATCCATGGTATAATCTTAATAGAATCACAAAAACAGATTTCATGAATGCTTTGTGGTAATGTTCTACTATATGGTGATAGTATCATCTCCATAGCACAAAGTAAAATGTGTGTGCTTCATTATAACGATGAACTTATTTCATGAGTATAGATTTTATCAGTAGTTATATTTGTTTTTTATTTTAAACTGCTATGGCATACTTTGTATTCATTACGATGATGAATTTATTTCACAAATAAGGCACCATGCTTATGAAATGAACTTTTTTACATTTTTTAGTAATATATTGTTAAAAAAATCACTTTTTCTTTTTTACCTATTTTTTATAATAAAAAGGAACTGTCGCATACAGTGATTTTTCACTGCTGCGACAGCCCCTTTTTCATTACCTTTCCTATCCCGCCGGTATTTATTTATTTTGCAACATATCCAAGAAAAGCTGCATTGGTGATGTCACAAACTTATTTTTATGGTAAATAACCGTTGGTATCCATGGTATTTCCGGGCCTAGAAGTCCGACTATCTTGACACGATTGCTGCAGAATTTTTCAATGATAGGCCTCGGTAATATGGTAACCCCCTGCCCATTGACAACCCCCTCGACCAAAAGGTCCCATTGTGCCGATTCTCCTACTATACGCGGAACAAAACCTGCCTTTTTACAAGAATTAATAATAACATCGTGAAGCATGTATTCATTCGTCAATATAAGAAATTTTTCGTATTGTAACCGTGAAATCCGGATGGTATCATGTTTGATAAATCTATGATTAGGAGGTAAAATAAGCACTGCATCAGAACGCATAACCGGAACCTGTATAAAATCCATATCCATAAAAGGTTGAATAACAATCCCCATATCAATAGCACCTTGTTTGACTAACGAATATAAGCGATTAGCCCCTACTTCCAATATGCGAAGCGTTATGTCAGGATACAAAAATCGATATTGACACAAAATAGGATATATCGCCGTAATAGTTACGGGGGGGGATTCCTAAATACAACACACCTCTTTTACTTTTTAGCATAGAATGCAGCAATTCTGTTTCTGCTTTATAATTAGATATAATTTTCAAAGAACTATTATAAAAAATTTCCCCTTCCGAAGTAAGTCGAAATTTAGTAGCAGTCCTATCAATTAAAGCTACATCATATTCTTTTTCCAATGTGCGAATTGCCTTGCTGATTGTGGATTGACTGATGAACAGCTTTTCTGCAGCCTTAGTAAAGCTATTTTGTTGCACTAATTCGACAAAATATACAAAATGGTCCAAGTTCATAATAAACACCATCCTTTACTGTTATTTATACACAATAAAGTGTCCTCATCTACATAGAAAAGAGGCTGCGGAAAATCCACTTTCTGCAGCCTTTCCGACAAATTGTTACCATACTTACGGAACATGACTACTATCCTTTTGATTAATTATACCACATAAAAGTACGCGGAGACAACGCAAATACAGCATTCTTTAGCAGTCATTTCCTAAAATGAGCAACATTTGTTAACGTCGTTGTATTTGTAACATACTTATGTGCGTAATTATGTTTATATAAAGACATGAAAATAATATTTAACGTATACTGTATTATAAAGAGGAGGCATTTATATGGGAAAAAAAATCACAGATAAAGTTACCTGGGTAGGTAAAATTGACTGGGAACTGCAACATTTTCACGGAAAGGAGTATTCAATTCATCATGGTTCATCTTACAACTCATATCTCATTCAAGATCAAAAAAATGTTCTGATTGATACCGTATGGCAAGCGTTTGACAAAGAGTTTGTCACTCGATTACGTGAAGAAATAGATTTACATAAAATCGACTACATAATCATGAATCATAACGAAATTGATCATAGTGGGGCCTTACCTGAATTGATGCGCATTATTCCTGATGTACCTATTTATTGTACCGCAAAAGGAGCAGATATTATCCGCGGACATTATCATCAGAACTGGAATTTTATCCCAGTAAAAACAGGAGATACATTAAGTTTAGGAGATAGTAAGCTTACCTTCATAGAGGCCCCCATGCTACACTGGCCGGACACTATGTTCACTTATATGTCCTCGGATAATATTCTCTTTTCAAATGATGGTTTTGGACAACATTATGCAACAGAATCCTTGTTTAATGATTCTGTCGATCAAGGCGAATTATATGCAGAAGCTGCAAAATATTACGCTAATATTTTAAATTTGTACGCTCCCATGGTGACTCGGAAAATTAAAGAAATTTTGGCATTACATGTACCTGTATCTATGATTTGTCCCAGTCATGGCATTATCTGGAAAAATAATCCAATGCAAATTGTCGAACAATATTTAAAATGGGCTGATGCATATCAGGAAAATCAAATTACTATTATTTACGATACCATGTGGAATTCCACTCGCAAAATGGCTGAAGCCATAGCGCAGGGAATAGAACTTCAAGATTCGTCAATAAAAATAAAATTAATGAATTGCAGCAAAGAAGATAAAAACGATATTATTACAGAAGTCTTTCGCTCTAAAGGGATTTTAGTCGGATCCCCTACTATAAATTATGGTTTTACCTATGCAATTGGCGGTATATTAGAAATGATCAAAGGGCTTAAATTCAAGCAGAAAAAAGCTGCAGCTTTTGGAAGCTATGGCTGGAGCGGAGAAGCTGTCGGAAAGATAAAAGAAGAGCTTGAAAAATGCGGCTTTGGAATCGTTCATGAAGGCCATAAAACTCTTTGGGTTCCAGATAGAACAGAATTACAATCTTGTCAAGAATTTGGCAAACAATTTGTTGAAGCTTTAAAAATTTAAAAACATGCAATAAAATAACATCCTGTATTTGCACAACAAAAACACATCTGCAATATATGCCGATGTGTTTTTGATTGTACGCTGCGTCAGCTTTAACTAATAGAATAATTGCATCACAGCATACATTTATTTTGTTTCCGTATCATTTTAGGCATAATTTTATATTGTTTGCACATGCGATAAAATGTAGCTCTGCTGACCCCCAATGAATTAGCTGCCGCTTCAATAGAACCTCTGCCCGTTTGTAAGACATATATAATTTTTTCTCGTTCTTGGGATAAGCTGGATTTCTGCGCCTCTATACTACGCTGTGTTTCATCTATTATATAGGAAAAATCCTTTTGAGATATACAGTTGGAACTGCATATATAAAATACTCGCTCTATACTATTTTGCAATTCACGTATATTTCCCGGCCACGAATACTTTTTTAATATTTCAAAAAAACTAGCAGCTACATTTTTTCTTTTATAAGGATATCGCCGATTCAGTCGTTCAAAAAATTGTTTTGCACAAAAAGAAATATCCGACGGTCTTTCTCGTAAAGGTGGAATACATAACGGTAATACATTCAGGCGAAAATATAAATCATCGCGAAAATGCCCCAATTCAACCTCCCGATGCAAATTTCGATTGGTTGCAGCAATAATTCTCACATCTAACCTTTTTTCTTCTTTACCCCCAATTCTCCGAATGCATAACGTTTCTACGGCTCTTAATAATTTTGCCTGAAATTCTAACGGCATTTCCCCGATTTCATCTAAAAATAACGTACCATGATTGGCTAATTCAAATTTTCCTGGATTTCCTTCTTTTAATGCACCTGTAAATGCGCCTTTTTCATAACCGAATAATTCACTTTCAATTAAATCTCTTGGCAAAGAAGCACAATTGATTGCCACGAAAGGACCCCTGCTGCGTTGACTGTTATTATGAATAGATTGGGCGAATAATTCTTTTCCTGTACCACTTTCGCCTTCAATTAAAATATTTCCATCACATTGTGCATATTTTTGTGCAAGGGTTATCACCTGCTGCATCACGGGATCTTGTGTATAAATATCGTCAAAAGTATATTTAGCCCGATTTCCGGACATTTTATTAACAGATTGAATGAGTTTTTCTTGTTTTTGCAACGCAATCGTGTACGTACGTCCACTGGAACTCATGGTCGATGAAATAGAAACACTGCAATGAACGGCACTTTGTTTTGTAAGGAAACGTACATCAGTCATAAAAAGAGGCTCTTTATGATTCCAGTCTGCCACGGTTTTCCAATCTAAATCTGGCAAAAGCTTTCTAAAATCAACAGCAGCGATTTTCGGCAAGAATAGTGATAACGTTTGTTTTGCTGTTAGATTTAACCAAATAGGAAAAAAGTTATCATTAAGCAAAATAATGCTTTCATGACTGCTGTTTAATGCAGTACGCATAAGAAGTGAATTATGCACACTGGACATCATATTTTCAATGCTGAATGCTCCTGCCACAGCTAACGCTAAGGTATGGGGATGTGCTTCTTCCGCATTTCCGGAAATATCCAAAACGCCGATGCTGCGACCATCCAGTCCATGAATAGGTGCGGCAGAACATGTCCAATTGTGATGGGGAACGCAATAATGCTCTGCCCCTCTAATTTGAATAGGCATATTATTATCCAAGGCTATTCCAATAGCATTACTGCCTACTTCCAGGGTATTCCAAGAAGTCCCTTCTGAAAAGACCAACTCTTGTGACCTTTTTTGTATAGAATTATCACCTATCGTTTTCAAAATGGTTCCTTGTTCATCCGTTAATACTAATAAAAAATGAGATTTTTTAACAATTTCATATACACTTTGCATGATAGGAATGGCAATGTCCAATAAGGATTGATGTTGTATAAGAATGCGCTTAAAATCATTCCCTTCAATGTGCTTCCCTCTTCCGCTCCACGGGTCTACACCGTATTGTCTGCACCGTTTCCAAGATTTAGCTATGGTAGGTTGTACACGCTCATCTAAATCTCCCTTAATAATAAATTGTTCCCACATTTTTTTTAATCCATCAAGATTCATATAACACACTCCCTCCAAATAATATATAACCAAGGGGTCTTTGTCTTATAATATACATAATCTTCTGAACCGTTTATTCGGTAAAATAAAATTTTTATTTTACCTTTATCTGTCTTGATTATATCACATATGCATATTTATTATATTAAATATGCATATGTTGTATTACTTATCCTATTATAATACAATCTACGTATAGCAGCCCTATATCGTATAAATAAATTAAAGACATTTTTGTATATGTTATATTTATCTCAAAAAATCTCAAAAAGTCTCACTTTACTATGAGATTTTTTGAGATTTTTTAATACTTAAAAAAACAATATATAGCTTGCTTACTGAACAAATACATGTATATATTTAATATAATTTTTATTTTTGATCATTTTTTATTTGGCATGATTATTCCATTTAAATTAGCAAGACTCTATCTGAGATACATCTTATGGGGAGGTGAGTTTACTTTATCAATTATAGCCAGCCCGCATTTCATTTCCGTTTTACGTATTATTTTAAATCATGAAACAACAAAGGAGGATCATTATGAATATATCCAAAGAAACAATGCAGCATATGTATATTACGATGAAACGCATCCGTGAATTTGAACTAAAAACGCAAGAGCTTTTTGCTGAGGGTAAAATACCGGGATTTGTTCATTTATATTTGGGAGAAGAAGCCGTATCCGCAGGTGCCTGCGAATATTTGAACGATGGCGATTACATCACAAGTACACACAGAGGACACGGCCATATTATTGCAAAAGGTGGAGATATGAAGTACATGATGGCCGAATTATTCGGTAAAGCAACAGGATACTGCAAGGGAAAAGGCGGATCCATGCATATTGCGGATCGGGACAAAGGTATTTTAGGTGCTAATGGTATTGTAGGTGCTGGACAAGATATTGCATTAGGAGCTGGTTTTTCTATTAATTACAAAGGAACAACACAGGTTTGCATCTGCTTTTTTGGAGATGGTTCAACAAATCAAGGTACCTTCCATGAATCTTTAAACATGGCTTCCATATGGAATCTTCCGATTGTCTATGTCTGTGAAAATAACAATTATGCTATTTCCATGAGTCAATCCAGACATCAACATATTCAAAATATATCAGATCGCGGGAAAGCATATGGCATTCCCAGCATACATATAGACGGTAATAATGTAATTGATGTATATGAAGCAATCACTGCCGCCATCGACCGGGCCCGCAAGGGCAAAGGACCCACTTTAGTCGAATGTAAAACCTATCGGTGGCGTGGACATTTTGAAGGAGATCCCGCTATCTATAAGCCAAAGGGAGAACAAGAGACCTGGCTGAAGAAAGATCCCATTACACAGTTTAAAACATATCTGGAAAACAATCATCTCTTCAGTGAAGAACAATTACACACATGGGATGCTGCCATATGCCAAGAAATAGAAGAAGCCGTCCGCTTTGCCGATGAAAGTCCGCTTTCAGATATACATACGATCGTAAATGACGTATATTCGGATATTATTGAGGAGGTGCACGTAAGATGAAAACAATGACCTATGGACAAGCACTAAAAGAAGGCATGAGTATTCGCATGAGGGAAAATCCCAATGTTTATCTCTTGGGAGAAGATGTAGGCGCTTTTGGTGGCTGCTTCGGAGTAAGTTCCGGTATGTTTGAAGAATTTGGAGAAAAACGAGTTCGTGATACTCCCATCTCGGAAGGGGCTATTATCGGAACGGCAATTGGCTCTGCCGCCACAGGACTGCGACCTATTGCTGAAATTATGATGGGAGACTTTGTTACGGTTGCCATGGATCAACTTGTAAATCAATCGGCCAAGATGCGTTATATGTTCGGTGGTAAAATTTCACTGCCAATGGTTGTGCGTCTTCCTGGTGGAGCTGGGGTCAGCGCAGCTGCACAACATTCCCAATCATTGGAAGCCTGGCTTGTACATGTTCCTGGTTTAAAAGTAGTATACCCATCCACCCCTCAAGATGCCGTTGGACTTATGCTTTCGGCTATTGACGATGATAATCCTGTCATAATGATAGAACACAAAGCACTCTATGCTGTAAAAGGAGATGTTTATAATTTATCTCCGATTCCTTTGGGGAAAGGTGATATAAAACGTCATGGCAATGATATTACCATTATTGCTACAGGAAAAATGGTTTATGAAGCTATTACGGCTTCTGAAAAACTGGAAAATGCCGGAATTAGTGCCGAAGTAATTGATCCGCGTTCACTGTATCCATTAGACAAAGAACTTATTGCCAATTCTATTAGTAAAACACATCATGTTATCATTACGACAGAAGAAACCAAAAGAGGAAGTTATGCAGGTGAACTTTCTGCCTATATTCATGAAGAATTATTTGATATGTTGGATAGTCCGGTAATCCGAGTATGCGCGTTGAATACGCCTATACCATTTGCACCTAATTTGGAAAAAGCATTTTTACCTAATGCTGCAGATATTTTTAGAGCAGCAAAAACATTACTTTAATCTCATAATAGATTCTTTCCCCTAACAACTTATAACAGGAGGTAATGATTAATGGCAACAGCACTTACGATGCC
>JALCNL010000019.1 GCA_022649055.1 Megasphaera sp. | reverse complement strand
TGGGAAAATATCTGTATACAGCTCCTCATAATGATGTAGATCTGCTTATTCGTCCCGGTGCTGATAAAAGGGTAAGCAATTTTTTATTATGGCAAATGGCATATGCTGAGTTTTGGTTTACAGAATTATGCTGGCCGGATTTTACTAAAGAAACATTAATAGAAGCTATTTTATCTTTTCAAAGCCGGGATCGCCGGTTTGGCGGATTGAAGTAAGGTGGTAACGTAGTTATGTTGTCTAAAAGAATAACGACAGGTATTATAGGTGCAGCTTTTACGATTTTTGTTATTTATGAAGGAAATTGGTTGTTTTTTGCCATGATGACGATTCTTGCAATGCTTGGCTGGCAGGAATATGTCCGGCTTATGAAAAAAATGGATGCAAATTTGACTGTTATCCCCGGTCATATTTGGATTGTATGTTTATTTTTTGCTTATTGGTTTACAAATAATAAAGTAATCATGCTGCTCAGTGTGATTATGATGTCTTGGATTTTATTGCGCACTGTTATACGACATGAATTTGTAAAACCGGTGGATAGTGCTTACTCTTTATACGGTTTGATTTACATTGTCGGTGGTTTTTTATCTATGTTGGTCTTGCGCAACAGCATGATTGGCGATTCTCTTAATCAGTACTTTCAAACGGCAATGATTGAACCGTCAAAATTTATTGTTTTTTTATTAGTATTTTCTACTTGGGCTAGTGATACATTTGCTTTTGCCGTCGGCAAATTAAAAGGTAAAAAAAAGCTCTGTCCAGCTGTCAGTCCCAGTAAAACAGTAGAAGGTTTTTTCGGCGGTATTCTTGGGACAATTATAACCGCAGTTGTTTTCTCATTGATTTTTAAATTTTCTCTTCTTCATGGCTTAGTCATAGGTATAATTATTGCTATTATGGCTCCATTAGGAGATTTAATAGAGTCAATTCTCAAACGAGTATGCGATGTTAAAGATTCCGGAAATATTATTCCTGGACATGGCGGGATATTAGACCGTTTCGATAGTTTATTGTTTGCAGCCCCCGCTGTATATGTGTATGTATTACTCATTGGGCGGTAGTACAATGTAAAATTACTTAGGAGTGAATCATGAAAAAAATTGCAGTATTAGGCAGTACAGGATCCATTGGAACACAAGCAGTCGATGTTATCGATGCACATCCTGATTTATTTTCTTTAACTGCTGTCGCAGCAAACACCAATTGGTACACGGCTGCCTTGCAGATAAAAAAATACAAGCCTGCCTTTGCCTGTATGATTGATAAAACGGCTTCTGAACATTTGCGTTCGGAAGTAGGTGATATATGTACCATTTTTCAGGGCAAAGAAGGATTAATGCATCTTATTGAAGAGACGGATGCCGATATGATCTTAACTTCTCTTGTCGGTGCCGCTGGTATTGCACCGACCTTATCAGCAATTAAACGCGGTATAGACATTGCCCTTGCCAATAAAGAAACATTGGTTGCTGCAGGTGAATTAGTCATGCGCGAAGCCGCTCGCCAGGGAGTCCGTATTTTACCGGTTGACAGTGAACACGGTGCAATCTTTCAATGTCTCCACGGACGAAAGACAGAAGAAATAGAAAAACTTTTGATAACCGCCTCTGGAGGTCCTCATTTTCAACTTCCTGCAAAAGACTTTCCCAACATTACGGTAGAACAATGTTTAAATCATCCTACATGGAATATGGGTGGAAAAATAACGATTGATTCAGCGACAATGTTTAATAAAGGGTTGGAAGTAATTGAGGCTCACTGGCTGTTTCATATGCCTTTCAGTAGGATTGAAGTAGTTGTCCAGCCACAAAGTATTATTCATTCCATGATTCAATTTATTGATGGCTCGGTTATCGGACAATTGGGTATGCCGGATATGAGGCTGCCGATTCAATATGCTTTTACCTACCCTGATAGATTTCCTGTCCGCAATGCCAAAAAAATCAATTGGAACACGTTAGCCCGTTTGGATTTTTATGCACCGGATAATGAAAAATTTCCCGCTATCCCACTGGCGTATGAAGCTGGCATGATTGGCGGTACTATGCCATGTGTGTTGAATGGTGCTAATGAAGTAGCTGTATATGCATTTTTGCATAAGAAGATTTCTTTTACCCGTATCTTTGAAATCGTACGTGCCGTGATGGAAAAACACACTGTATGCCACGATATAACTTTGGATTCCATCAGCAGTGCCGATTCTTGGTCTAGACGTTGCGCTGTTTCGCTTATTTAGGGGGGAGGCCGCATATGTTGGTAACGATTGCCGCGACGGTTTTCGTCTTTAGTATTATTGTTTTTGTTCATGAATTAGGTCATTTTATGACAGCCAAGGCAACTGGGATGCAGGTTGATGAATTTGCTATCGGTTTTGGTCCCAAAATATACAGTTATCAGTACGGACCCACATTATATTCTTTACGGGCTATCCCATTAGGTGGATTTAACCGCATTTCTGGTATGTCGGAAGAAGAAGAATTAACCGAGACATCTTTTTTATCCAAAGGTGTCTCTTCACGTCTTTTTGTCATTGCGGCCGGAGCTGCTATGAACTTTATTCTGGCTATTTTTATTATTTGGGGCTTAATGTTTACAATTGGAACCAAGGATGTTTCTACAGAACCCATCGTCGGTTCTGTGATGGCTGATTCTGCTGCTTCGACTGCTCGTATTCAAAAAGGTGATCGAATTGTTGCTATCAGCGGTATCCCGGTTGAAAAATGGAATGATATTTCCGCGGCTGTTGCCCAGCATAGTCAGGAAGTACTGACGGTTACAGTACAACGTAATAATGAAAATATAAATTTGACAATGATTCCAAAATTAGAAGCCCAAACACAACGTCCTATAATCGGTGTTGTCCCGGTCATTATAACGCAAAATCATGGATTTTTTGAATCCGCCGTATTGTCGGTAGAACGTACGGGGCAAATTTGTAAAATGATGATTGTTGGATTATACCATATGGCGGCTGGAACAGAAAAAGCGGATATTGCAGGCCCGATAGGGGTTGCACAATTAGCCGGACAGGTAGCTTCTTTAGGCTTTGTTAATTTACTAATGTTTACTGCGTTTTTAAGCATTAATTTAGGAATTATCAATTTACTGCCTATCCCTATGCTTGATGGGGGGTATATTATCCTTTTGATATTAGAAGGGATTACTCGGCGCCGCTTACCTGCAAAGGCGTTATATTATGTGCAAATGGTGGGTATGTGTATCTTAGCGACTGTGTTTATACTTGCAATGATGCAGGATATTAGCCGGTTTTAAAGAGGTGGTATAATGATAAAACGCAGAAAATCAATTGCTGTTATGGCTGGTAATTTGATGATTGGCGGGAATGCCCCTATTTCAGTGCAAACCATGTCAACCATTACACCTTCCGATACCGAAAAAGCATCAGCTGATGCCCGAAGGCTTGCTGCCTATGGTGCAGAAATTATTCGTTTTGCAGTTCCCGATATAAACGCTGCCATAGGACTCAAAGAAGTGGTACAAGCATCTCCCGTTCCTATTGTGGCAGATATTCACTTTGACTATAAGCTGGCACTGCAGGCTGTTGAAAGCGGTGTCGCAGCATTACGAATCAATCCTGGCAACATAGGACCCGATAAAAACGTTGCCTGTGTTGTTGAAAAAGTCCGTTCTTCCAATATACCGATTCGTATCGGTATTAACTCAGGATCTCTTCCAGAAGATGTTTTAGCCGAACATGGCGGACATCCCACTGCGGATGGAATGGTAGAAGGAGCGCTGCGTCATATTCGAATTTTGGAACGCCTGAATTATAGAAATATGGTTATTTCATTAAAATCATCCGATGTCCCTCTGATGATACAGGCCTATATGAATTTAGCCGAACGCATCCCTTACGCACTCCATTTAGGTGTAACGGAGGCCGGATTGATAAGAGAAGGCAGTATTAAATCAGCAATTGGGATTGGAACTTTATTATATCATGGAATAGGAGATACCATTCGCGTCTCTTTAACGGGTGATCCTGCCGAAGAAATCAAAGCAGGACAAACCATTTTAAGTTCTCTGGGTCTTAGGCAGTTTGGTCCGACCTTAATATCTTGTCCTACTTGCGGGCGTACACAAGTCAATTTAATTGAGTTAGCCGAAAAAGTACAACAAGCTATTGCGCCTTTAAATATACCATTAAAAGTTGCCGTTATGGGGTGTGTTGTAAACGGTCCAGGAGAAGCACGCGAAGCTGACTTTGGTATCGCCGGAGGAAAAGGCAGCGGTATTATTTTTTCTCATGGGAAAATTTTAAAGCGTGTAACTGAAAATAACCTCGTGGAAAGTTTACTTGAAGAAATACGAAAATATATGCAGAAGGAGTCTTGAGATTTATGTTAGCATCTAAATTATATTGCCCGACATTACGGGAGATACCGGCTGAAGCCGAAGTAGTAAGTCATCAATATATGTTAAAAGCAGGTATGATTCGGAAAAATGCTGGGGGAGTGTATACCTTTTTGCCTCTTGGCCGGCGTATTGTTCGTAAAATTGAAGCTATTGTCCGCGAAGAAATGGATGCGACAGGAGCTCAGGAAATTATGATGCCCATCATGCAGCCAGCTGAAATTTGGCATGAATCCGGTCGCTGGAGTGCCTATGGCGCGGAAATGTTCAAATTACAAGACAGACATGGCAATGATTATTGTTTAGGGCCAACGCATGAAGAACTTATTACGACATTAGTACGCAATGAACTTCGTTCATATAAACAAATGCCTTTAACCTTATATCAAATGCAGAATAAGTATCGTGACGAAATTCGCCCTCGATTTGGTTTAATGCGGAGCCGGGAGTTTGTAATGAAAGATGCCTATTCTTTTGATATAGATGAAGAAGGGTTGCATCATAGTTATCAGATTATGTACGATGCCTACAGCCGAATTTTTGATCGCTGCGGGCTAAATTATAAGCCGGTATTAGCCGATTCAGGTCAAATAGGCGGAAGTCGCACACATGAATTTATGGCATTAGCAGATGCCGGTGAAGCTGACGTCGTTTCTTGCTCTGTGTGCGATTTTGCCGCAAATGTGGAAAAAGCAGTTCCTCTTACACTTAATATGCCTGTGGAATCATTAAAAGATTTAGAAATTATTGAAACTCCTAATTGTTCCACTATTGATGATTTGACCCGTTTTTTGGAAATCCCCATAGAAAAGACAATAAAAGCGGTGGCGTTCGATGTGGATGGTAAATTAGCGCTTTGTATGATTCGAGGGGATCATGAAGTGAATGATGTAGCTGTTCAGAATCTCGTGGGCGGCAATACAATTGAACCGGCGTCTCCGGAAGTATTGGCAGCTCATGGATTAGAAGCCGGATATATGAGTCCTATTCATGCAGCATCTCCAGATGATAATTTTATTATTATTGTAGATCCAACGGCTATGAATATATATAATGGTGTCACTGGTGCCAATAAACATGGGTATCACTATAAAAATGTAACTCCGTCCCGAGATTTTAAAAATAGTACCGTAGCAACAATACGTCTGATTATGGAATCAGACGTTTGCCCGGTATGCGGAGCACCTATTCATATGGTTCAAGGAATTGAAGTCGGTCAGGTTTTTGAACTGGGGACAAAGTATTCTACCTCCTTGCAAGCAACGTTTTTAGATCAGAATGGAAAAGCGAAACCATATGTTATGGGGTGCTACGGTATAGGTGTAACACGCACAATGGCAGCAGCCATAGAACAATATCATGATGAAAAAGGAATTATTTGGCCGGTAAACATAGCACCTTATGAAGTCGCCATACTTCCTGTAAGTACTAAAGACGAGAAAATGATGAATATTGCCGGCACGTTATATACAGATTTACAAGCGGCTGGAATTGAAACGCTTCTTGATGATCGTAATGAGAGAGCGGGTGTCAAATTTAATGATGCAGATCTAATTGGTTATCCTATTCGTATTACTGTAGGGAAAAAATCCGCTGCTGAAAAGACAGTGGAAATCAAAATTCGTAGTACCGGTGAAGTGGAAATAGTGTCCATTAAACAAGCGGCAGACCGTGTACGAGACATATTAAAATTTTTAAGGGAAAACAAGAAATAAAATATTAAAATAAACGGCTGCCTAGAAATGATAGGCGGTCGTTTTGTTTTAATATAAAACAAATGTTCTGCGAAAGGTGAATGAAATTGTCAGAACATTTGTTCTTATATGGACTAAAATTACGAATATTTAATTTTAATATAACTTTAATGCGTATTAGAGAAATTATAAATATTATATAATCAAACTTTAATTAAAATACAAACTTCTGCCATCATAATAAATATAGGTAATCAATAAAATTTATAATGACGGGAGTAATGAAATGGTACAAAGCAGAGAAGAATTTATATTGGATATCATGAATCAAGGTCTGAAAATGAAAGAATGGCAACTTTGTTTGCAACAGCTTCAAGCAGAAAATAAAATACCCACTGAGTATAAGAATTCACCGGTATTATTAAACAAATTAGCATTTATTTATATGCATGCGGCCCGCTCCGAAGAACAGCACGCAAAATATATTAAATTAGCACATCAAACTTATGCCGCCGCTCTTCAAAAAACAGAAAATGAAAAAGAAAATTATAATTCAATTAAAGGGATGGCATATTTATACTATAGTGAATATATCGGCTATAATTCGTTGCTTTTTTCCAATAAAGCCTCTTGGCCTATTAGTATAGAAGAATGCGAACGGAATGCCGATATCTTATATGAAAAAATAAGACTGCATAGGCCTGACGTATTGGACTTATATCGCTATGCTCATCTATTATATATGGCTTCCAATAATATACATTCTATCCAATCTTTCGGCGAAATCATGGAAAAAAGAAAAAAAGCCTATATCATATATTTACAGGCAGTAGAGCAATATGAACATTTACAGGAAAAAGAAAAAAAGCGTCTACAACGAATATACATAAAATCCTGCTATGGTGTCTGCCGCTGCGGACTGGGATTAATTGCCAAACGATCTTCACTGCTCAATGAATTGATATTGCTATTTGATTTTCAACCAAAAGAAAAGGAAATATCTTCTTTCGAAATGAAAAAATTTTCCGAAATAAGTCATTGTTTAAAATGCATTTTGCGGGAAGAATGCCTTCCCACAGACGCTGGAGATATCATAGATATACAAACACTTGCCAATCGTGAACAAATTATTGCTAGATCTTGGGATGTTTATTATATGATAGGTAAGTTTTATGACTATTCATTACAATATACGCGGTGTTCCGATCCCCATATTTTATATGAAAAAGCCGAAAAATATTATAAACTTGCCTGTGAAATAGATTGCATACGTCGGCAAAATAAAAAAATGGCCTCTGGCTTTAAACACATGTATATGGGATTATTCAAATTATATTTGCGAAATCGTCAGGAAGAAGCATTCTATAAGTCTTGGAATACATATTATTATATTATCGATTTTGATGATTCTTACCGCTTTTTATTTCAGGCCCGTTGGTTGATTTTGAAAAAAGAATATAGGGAAGCAAAAAAATTACTTGAACAATGCAGCGAAATGATAAAAGGAAAAAATAATAATGTAAACAGAAAAATTGATCAATTATTAGATATCGTACATATTCTGATTGAAAAAAACAGCTGTAACATAGAAGAAAAATATAAGCCATATCAACGTAAATACCTCAATGAATTGCTCCAATTATAATTGATGGTTTAAAATAAATAAAGATATGCCGTTATAAGGCATATCTTTATTTATTTTAAACTACTTTTTTTGTTTATGCAGCAGTTCATATAGTTTCTTTTCAAACTCTACATCCGAAATAACACTCAACTTATGCATATCTCTGATGTCTTTGAGCTGATCCAATAATTCTTCACTGATAGCTGGTTTATTTTCCTTCATTTCCGGAGATTTTACCGTACTGGGATGCAACAGATAAAAAGTACGTTTTTCATATTCATCATCAGAAATAATATTTAACTTATGCATATCCCTCAATTCTTTTAATTGAGAAGCAATTAATTCCAATTGTTCTTTTTTTTCATCATTATTCATATTAGGTACCTCCTGTCAAAAACAAAAATCATCATTAATTCAATTATACTGCTATATGATTTTATTATATCAACTGCTCTTTAATTGTCAAACAGTGTGAACTAAAAACTTTTACCAATAGATAATCTTTGTAAAAAAGCAACCACATATCAGCTACAGAAAATTTTAATTCTAAAAGAACGGCAAGGATAATCATTGACCGGATAAAACGTATCAATATTTTCGAAAAAGGCCAACTACCTTCCCCAAAATAGAACAGTTCCTGGTAATAATCGGTTCATAATTGTCAT
Source organism: Megasphaera sp. (assembly GCA_022649055.1). Taxonomy (GTDB): domain Bacteria; phylum Bacillota; class Negativicutes; order Veillonellales; family Megasphaeraceae; genus Megasphaera_A; species Megasphaera_A sueciensis. The sequence continues at coordinate 26,492 of JALCNL010000019.1, read as the reverse complement.
TTTCCGGCTGCAGACGAATATGTTCATCTTCTTTATAGTATCGCTTCACTGTAGCCTCATCGTCGATTAAAGCCACTACGATTTCGCCGTTATTTGCTGTATCCTGACGGCGTATTACCAGATAGTCTCCTTCATATATACCTGCTTGTATCATACTGTCACCTTTTACAGTTAACATAAAGCAATCGTCTTCACCAATAAATTCAGCAGAAAAAGGATATACATCTTCTACATATTCTTCCGCCAAAGCAGGTGAGCCAGCACGTACTTGCCCAACTAAGGGGAGGGGAACAATTTTTTTTGAACGCCATGAGCCTTCATCCAGTAATTCAATGGTACGATTTTTGGTTGGATCACGGCGGATAAAGCCTAGGGTTTCCAAACGGTGTAAATAGCCGTGAACCGTAGAAGTAGAACTCAGTCCTACTTCTTTGCAAATTTCACGAACTGATGGGGGATATCCATATTTATGAACAGATTCACGTATATATTCTAAGATTTGGCGTTGACGGGTGGTTAAGTTTTTTTCACTAGTCATCATCATTACGCATCACTCCTTATTCTTTTATCTCATTATATATGATATAAAGGAATAAATCAAACATTTGTTCATATTAATACTTGACAAGAACAATTGTTCGGCGATATAATAAACATGTAATCAAACATTTGTTCTAAACGGGAGTGATCTACATGAAGAAAAGAAATCAACACCCTCTGATAAATTTAAAATATTTTTTTGTTCTAACCGCTCTTATAGTATCCATTACTCAATTAGGATGGATATTTCATGATAATGCACAATATATTCCTGTCCGAGTACATACAGGAGATACCGTATGGAATATTGCATCAGCAGCCGTTGACAGCGGAACAGATGTACGGGATGTCGTAGACGGTATTTTAAAAGTAAATCATTTATCTAATAATGATGATATTTATCCCGGACAAATATTACAAATACCGGTGCATGACAGCAGCATTGAAACAGTGAAATCTCATTTTGATGTACAACTTTGATAGGAAATTAAGACAACTTAATATAGTACACATACAGCATAAAAACAAAGAGAAATGCACCTCAAAATCAAATTTTAAGGTGCATTTCTTTTTGTTTATTACTATTATGTTTATTTTTTATCACCCGTAATTTTAAATATAGGATTATCAATAAGTTTATCCGCTTCATCTATATACCGTCTAACGATAGCTTGTGATTTATGACGTGTCTGTCTCATGATTTGCCGTTCTTCTACATGGTGTTGTGCTGCTGACGTTGCAAAACCGTGTCGCAAGCTGTGCGCTCCATAATCTTTAGGATCCATACCCACAAGTCCAACATATTGTTTTACAAGGAGAGCAATTGATTTATCTGATATCCGATTTTTGCGGAGCCCATGGCTTCTTGTAAAACCGCGGAAAACAGGTCCTGTGGTAATACCGCTGAGTGCTATCCAATCTTTTAATGCTTGTACAGCACAGACATCTTTATCTTTAACATAAGGGATTGCAATCATTTGTCCTTGATCCATTTGATCGGTTTTAGACTTACGCAGTGTAATAAGCAGACCTAAGCGGGTAAATCGCAAATCTTCCATGTCAAGGCCGGCTATTTCTGAACGCCGCATAGCTCCGTAAAATCCAACAAGCAGGATAGCTTTATCTCTGGCTTGTTGTAATTCGTCTCCTTCCATACAATGTAACATTTCCCGTATATCATCGAATAATACCGGCAGTTTTCCACGCTGCATTGTCCCTTTCATTCGTTTTATTCCTTTTAAGGCATTTTTTACGATAGGGAAGCGACAGGGATTATCCTTGATGCCAGCGGCATCAAAATTTTCTGTTAATGCGCTGATTCTGCGAGCTACCGTATTTGCTTTGGCATTATCAGCCAAATCGTTAATATAATTTATAATAGTTTCCGGTTCGGCAGGGAATGCTTGTACATGATGGTGGTCACACCAATCATAAAAATCATTCCAATCCGACTCATATGCGTCAATTGTATTTTCAGATCGGGAAATATATATACTTTGACGACTTTTGTCTGTCAATTTTGTGTTAGCCGCCATGATATCGGCATTATGTAAATAAAAGTATTTGGATGGATGATCCAACATAATCACTCCTTAACAATAATATTGAATATAAAAGAATATCGATATATTTTATTAAAAAATTCCAGAAAGAACAAAAATACAATTACTTCCGATAATTTAACGTTATCGGAAGTAATTGTATCATACTTTATCTTTGAATTCAATTAGTTAAAGAAATATTTTATCATAATGAATTAAAAAGTTTATCTTTAGTCCGTTCTGCTTCAAAACGAATTTTATCAATATCTAATGTAGTAAATTCTTTATTGCGCAGCAAAATATTTCCATCTACAATAACGGTGTCTACATCAAAGCTATTCGCTGAATACGCCAGCAGTGACATCATATCATTTTTAGGATACCAATGCAAACCTTCACGATTTATTAGTGTAATATCTGCTTTATAGCCTTCCTGCAGTTTTCCGACATCGGTATAGCCAAGAGCCTTAGCACCGCCTTCTGTTAATAAATTAACAGCCGTTTCCGCAGGAATAATCAACGGATCCAGTGTATTCGCTTTATGGATCAATGCAGCCAACCGCATTTCCTCGAATATATCCAGATTATTATTACTGGAAGCGCCGTCTGTACCTAATCCTACGGTAATGCCTTTTTGCAGCATAGTATGAATCGGTGCGATTCCACTGGCTAATTTTAAATTACTTCCCGGGTTATGAGCGACACGGACATGTTTTCTGGCCATTATCTCTAAATCTGCATCGTCCACCCATACACAATGTGCTGCCAAACATCCGCAATCAAAAATACCCAAATCATCCATCAAGAGAATCGGTGATTTTCCGTACTGTTTCTTTATATTTTCAACCTCGCCTTTCGTCTCACATAAATGAATATGTATTTCTGCATGTAATTCATGTGCTAAAGCTACTACTTTGCGCAGATAATCAGGAGCGCAGGTATAAGGCGCATGGGGACCCAGCATAACAGTAATACGTCCGTCAGCTTTACCATTCCAATCTTGGTAAAACGTTTTACTTTCTTTTAAAGCTTGCATCCCACTGGGAGTACATCCAGTCATTCCGCGACATAAAGAAGCTCGAATACCTGTTTCAGATACTGCTTTAGCTACATCATTCATAAAAAAATACATATCTGCAAAACTTGTTGTTCCACAGCGAATCATTTCGGCAATGCCTAACATAGTCTGTGCATACACAATATCGCTGTCCAGTTTATCTTCTGCGGGCCAAATTTTCTTTTCCAGCCAATCCATTAACTGCATATCATCGGCATAACTGCGAAATACAGTCATGGCAATATGATTGTGCGTATTAACAAATCCCGGAGTTGCCAGCATCCCCTTCCCTTCTATTATCGTATCATATTCATCAGCATGTATACTATCAGGGAATCCACTGATTCGTGTGTCTTCAATGGCAATATTTTGATGTTCTGTTATGACATGGTCTTTATAAATGCCTACATTCTTTATTAATGTTTTCATAGATCTGTAACCGTCTCCTTAATCCAGATTAAGATACGCACGTTGTTTATCCGTAAGACTATCTATCTGATAGCCCATAGATGATAATTTTATATTAGCAATTTCCGTATCAATGGTATGAGGCAGTACATATACATGGTTTTCTAATTCCTGATAGTGTTCCATCAGATATTTTGCTGCCATAGCTTGTACAGCAAAAGATAAATCCATAATTTCAGCCGGATGGCCGTCTCCTGCTGCCAAATTAACCAGTCTACCTTCCGCAATTAAATTAATAATATGCCCATTCGGCAGCTTGTATCCTTCAATATTGTGTCGCGCTTCAAAATGAGCGACAGCCATCTGTTCTAACTCTTTTTTATTAATTTCAACGTCAAAATGTCCGGCATTAGCCATAACAGTGCCATCTTTCATATTCTTCATATGTTCACCGCGGATAACATTTTCACATCCGGTCAAGGTTACAAAGATGTCACCTATTTTTGCAGCTTCTTCCATCGTCATCACTTCAAAACCATCGAATACGGCTTCAATTGCCTTGATAGGATTGACCTCTGTTACAATAACATGTGCTCCCAGACCTTTGGCCCGCATGGCACAGCCTCGTCCACACCAGCCATATCCGGCAATAACCACGCGTTTACCGACAACCGTAAGATTGGTCGTCCGCATAATCCCGTCCCATGTAGACTGTCCAGTGCCATATCTGTTATCAAAAAGATATTTACAATAGGAATCGTTGGCTGCAATCATAGGAAATTGTAAAGCTCCCCTTTTATCCAATCCGCGCAGTCTGTTTACTCCTGTTGTGGTTTCTTCGGTGCCGCCCATTATATTTTCCCGTGCATCCGCTCGTGTCGTATGCAATAAATGGACAAGATCCCCCCCATCATCAATAATAATATCTGGATGATGATCCAATGCCTTATTTAGAAATGTGAAATATTCATCATTCGTTGCATTATACCATGAGTATACCGTTAATCCATCATCTACCAGTGCTGCCGCTACGTCATCCTGCGTCGATAACGGATTGCTGCCGGTAACAACAACATGTGCTCCCGCACGATGTAAAACTTTAGCCAGATATGCGGTTTTAGCTTCCAAATGAACGCTTACTGCAATCGTTTTTCCTTTAAAGGTTTGTTTTTCCTTTAATATACTGCCGATTGCATTTAACGTGGGCATATAATGATCTACCCAGCTAATCTTTTCGTGCCCTTTAGAAGCAAGTGAAAAATCACGAATCATTGATTCCATCATTACAAGACCTCTTTCTGTTTAAAAAATTTGAATATAGTATATGAATCGGGGTTTTGAAGTACACCAAACTCTGTAAATATAGCTTTAATATTTTCATGGGGTGTCACATCAAACGCAGGATTAAAAACCGATGCATTTTTTAAGGAAATTGCTACCTCTCCAATACATCGAACTTCATCAGGATTTCTTTCTTCAATAGGAATTTCCGCTCCTGTCTGCAGGGTTAAATCAAAAGTAGAAACAGGTGCAGCCACATAAAACGGAATGTGATGTGCTCTTGCCAATAAGGAAACACCGTATGTTCCTATTTTGTTTGCCGTATCTCCATTGCCTGTAATGCGATCCGCTCCGACAATGACAGCATCCACACCTTTTGTTTTCATAACCCAAGCAGCCATGTTATCGGTAATGAGTGTTACGGGAATTCCATCACTCATTAATTCTGTTGCTGTAAGTCGAGCTCCCTGCAGTAAAGGACGTGTTTCATCTGCATATACCATGCGAATTCGATTTTTTTTATGTAATGCCCGAATCACGCCTAATGCAGTTCCTACACCTGCCGTTGCCAATGCGCCGGCATTACAATGAGTTAAAATAGTAAGTGGTTTATTCGTATATTTCAATAATTCGTCGGCCCCATAAGTGGATAGTGCTGTATTAATGGCTACATCTTCATGCTGCATGGCTATGGCTTGTTTTTCGAGAATCTTAGTTATTTCCCAAGCAGCTGCGGCTGTCATATGGTTAGCAGTCGTCATTACTTGAGTCAGTGCCCAATGCAAATTAACAGCTGTCGGTCTTGCTGCATCCATTTTTTTGCTGATATGCTGCAACTCGGCAATATACTCAGACGTCGTGATGGTAGGATTGTTTTTTAAGACTTCATACGCAGCCAACACCATGCCATAGGCAGCAGCGACTCCAATTGCCGGAGCTCCTCGTACAGCAAGGATCCGAATAGCATCCCGTACTTCGTTCCAATGGGTACAGGTAATATACATCACTTTAGCCGGCAGTTTTGTTTGATCCAAAAGAATCAAGCGGCCATTCTTCCAACGCATTGTATCCATAATTATATCGTAAATCCTCCATAATCTTTTAACGTATGGCGGCATTCACAAGATTCATCATCTACATACATTTCAATTGATTTTAAAATCAATTTTTTCAATCGTTCCGAATTTTTTGCCATACATTCCACTACTTCGGAATGCGTCAATGGAGTCGGTGAAATTCCGGCGGCAAAATTGGTAATCATAGAAATGGTAGAATAACACATTTCAGCTTCCCGCGCTAAGCAAACTTCAGGAACATTTGTCATACCGACAAGATCTCCCCCTAATTTTTCAAACATTTTAATTTCAGCTGGTGTTTCAAAACGAGGACCTTCTGTACATACATAGGTTCCTTGGGGATGTACGGTATACCCCAGCTCCGCCCCAGCTTCAACAATAGTCTGCCGTAAATGCGGACAATATGGACTTGTCATATCTACATGGACAACTCCATTCTTACCACCATCAAAAAAAGTAGTATGACGCATTTTTGTAAAATCAAGAAACTGATCTTGAAGTACAAAATCATCCGGTTTATACGATTGGTTCAGCGATCCTACTGCTGTCGTAGCAATAATCGTTGTTACTCCTAGTTGTTTTAATCCAAGGATATTGGCCCGGTAATTAATAAGATGCGGTGGAATTTGGTGATTTTTCCCGTGCCGCGGCAAAAAAACAATATCTTTTCCTTTATAAGTCCCCTTCATATATTTAATTGTGCCATAGAAATTATCCATGGTATCTTCTTTCACCTGATTCAGCATCGTAGCATCACATACACCGGTACCGCCAATAATAGCAATACGTCCCATAGCAGTCATCTCCTTTTTTAGCAATGATATAAATGTTGCAATTCCTTTTGACTGATCACATATTTTTTCCCACAATAGTGGCATGTCATCTCCACCTGCGGGTCCTTTAATAATTCCTGCTTATCTGCATCGCTTAAAGATAGAAGGACATTTTCAATCCGCTGCTGTGAACAAGTACATTGCCAATGCAGATTTTGTCTGTACAGTTCCTTATAATGCAATCCATGCAAAATACACTCAATCAATCCTTCACCGCATATATGATTTGATAAATACGTTGTAATAGCGCCTATACCTGATATATTTGCTTCGACCTGCGCCAGATTTTCATCAGCAGCACCTGGCAGCGCTTGGACTAAAAAACCTCCAGAAGCAGCAATAGAATAATCTCTCTCTACTAATACGCCCAAACTGATTGTTGAAGGGACTTGTTCGGAAGTATATAAATAGTAAGCTAAATCTTCGGCAATTTCTCCTGTAACGAGATTTGATTGACTGGTATACGTTGTTTTTTCGGGTGTGAAGCGAGTTACCATAACCTTTCCTTTCCCCACAGCCTTTCCTACATCCAGCTTGCCATTTTCTTTCAAAGGAATATCGACAATTGGATTATCAACATAACCACGAACTTTATTGGTATCAAAAGCATCCGCATAAATAGCTCCTAAAGGTCCATCTCCTTTAATACAAATCGAAACGCCTTCATGATTTTTATAATCACCCGCTAAGAGCAACGCACCTGTCATAGTTCTTCCTAACGCCGCAGCGGCTACGGGGGATAATCCATGGCGCTTACGAGCGGTTTCAGCAATATTCTTTGTTAACGCAATAGAAACACGAATACGTTCTTCTGTTGTGTAATGTATAATCTTATCCGTATATAACATAATAAATAAATCGTCCCTTCTTCAGTACTGATATTACATATTATACATCAAAACGGACGCAATTTATATATGCCGGCAGGAAAAGCGTACTAATTTGGTGAATATATAGTATGAATGATTAAAATAAATTATTTAGGATGTGATATGCATGGCAAAAAAGAACAATAAAACAAAGGATATCACTATAATACCTCCATCCGATTCGGAAAGTTATGAAGAAAACGATCCTGAAACGCCTTATTTAGCATCAGATATGTATAAACGAATCGTCTCCTTGATTAACCATTTTGAATCAGATCTTCCTGATACTATGCAAGCTGGCGGTCGGTTAGTATCTTCAGGAAATATCACGTTCAGTATACAAGACGTTGGGTACTGGGACCCTAATATGATTGTTTTTTATGGAGAACTTTCAGATAATTCTAAAGTTGAACTGGTACAGCACTTATCACAACTCAATCTGCTGTTGGTTGCAGTTCCTCGAAATGATGATATTTCTGCTCCACGACGTATTATCGGTTTCAACACAAAAGATATTCCTGATGTGGAATCATATAAAGAGGAAGAACAGGAACAATAAAAGCAAAAATGAACTCGATGGTATATCGAGTTCATTTTTTATACTATTCTTTATATAGACGAATTAAAGAAACGCTTGACCAAAAAAGCACCATGCACCTGCAATCACCAGATACAGAACAAAATATCCAAAAATTCCCTTCATAATAACACTTTCTTTACCTTGAACAACCGTGCCAACAGCACCGATAGATAAGGCAATACTTTGAGGAGAAAGCATCTTGCCGATACCTGCACCGGCAGAGTTTGCAGCAGCAAGCCAAGCAGGACTAGACCCTGGAATGCCCGCAGCAGCAGCCGTTTGCAATGGCCCAAAGAGAACATTTGTGTTTGTCGCAGAGCCAGTAATAAATGCACCAAGAGCACCCACAACAGGTGCAAAAGCAGGATATCCCGTACCTGTAGCATATACAAGGGCTTTTGCAATATCCGCCGTCATACCACTGTATGTCATCAGTTTTGCGGTTACAACAACAGCTATGATCGTAATATAGGTAAAGCGAAGCCCTTTCAGCGTTGAGCCAAATACGTTAAACAATTCACTCCATGATGCACCTTGTACTTTGCCGCCAATAAATGCAGCCAAGAAAATCATGATGCCAGGAGTTGCAATCCAAACAAACGTATACGGTTTAGCCCCTGCTCCGATATAAATTGGGACAGCTGTTTGAATAGCTGCCAGCGGAGTATTGATAAATGGAACCAATTTAGATGTAATAAGTAAAAATACAAAAATCAAAATAAATGGCATGGCAGCTTTAACCCCTGTATTGAAGTCAACAGGTTCGACTTTGGTATCCATTGCATATTCAGGATTGTCATTTTTAAATATTTTAGCACAAATAACAATGGCACCCATAATGATAATAGATGGAGCAATAACAGCTAATTCAGGTCCGATAGCAATACAAATCAAATATTCCGGAATAAGAAGTGCCAGTCCAGAAATTAAAGTGACCCCAAAAACGCCTTTTAAAGCTTTTGGACCCCCGGCAATAACCATCACTACCAAGAACGGACACGTAATATCTAAAACAGCATTCATCATTGCCGTATAAATTCCTAACTGGGATAAATCCAATCCAGTAAGAGAAGCCATCGTAGTAGTAGGAATAGCGATAGATCCGAATGGTGTTGGCACTGTATTGGCAATAAGGCAGGCCAGTATAGATTTAATCGGATCAAATCCCAAAGCAAACATCATGCTGGCAGGAATCGCAACAGCGGTACCAAATCCAGCCATTCCTTCCATAAATGCACCGAATCCCCAAGCAAGCAGTAAAGCAATGATACGGCGGTCATTACTTACACTAGTAAGCATTTGCTTGATGATATCCATAGCCTTCGTATATAATACCAAATTATACGTAAAAATAGCCGCTGTAATAACTAATAGGATAGGCCAAATTGCCAGTGCCACACCTTCCAATGCAGCAGATCCCATAACAATAGTACCTTGTCCATACGCTGCAATAGCGACAATAAACGAAATAATTACGGCAATCGTACAAGCCTTCCATGCAGGAACTTTCAAAATTGCCAGGCCTATAACCAGCCATAAAATTGGCAATAATGCTAAAATAACCATCATCCTTAAACACACCCTTTCATACGAACTTAAAACAAAAAACTCCACCTTTTAGTTATTTCATTTCGGCCATATAGGGTAAAGCGTGTATGTCTCTTATCATTTCCAAATACTTATTTTTGTTATAAAAAACACGCTACACTATATCTTGACCCTAAGCCTATCACCTGCCTTATAAAAATAAATTATTTACTACATAATACACCATCGGCATAGCGTTACATTGCGCCGCCCGATGTAAAGGGATGTAAGCCATGCCGTGTTTATTATCATACGTATTACATAAACTAATAATTTAATTTCATTATAGGCAAAACGTCATTAGTAATCAAGAGCGTTTTTGTTTTTCTTAATAACTTTTACTTATTTTGTTTATAATAGGCTATTACGAGAGAGGGACAAACAGATATCTCATTTTGCATATTAATCGTTGTTTAGTGTACAGTTACGCTTCCTTCAGGGATTATGAAATAATGAAACATTCTATACAATGCTTCATCCTATACAATTATTGCAACAGTAATAAGAAATGATTCTAATTTCGCAACTTTAAAACTTTAAATTTTATTTATTACTTTATTTATTATATGGGAACAGGGACCGGAAATTTTCCCAGTCCCTGTTCATCCAACAAACATTATTTTTTTAATTCTTTTATAAGATTGACCATTTCAATAGCACTGACAGCCACGTCAAAGCCTTTATTTCCAGCTTTAGTGCCCGCACGTTCGACAGCTTGTTCAATATTTTCGGTTGTAAGGATGCCAAACATAACCGGAACACCTGTTTTCAATGAAACTTGAGCAATTCCTTTGGCAGCTTCTCCGCAAACCAAATCATAATGACTGGTAGCTCCGCGAATAACAGCACCAAGACAAATAACTGCATCAAATTTTTTCGATTCTGCCATTTTCTGTGCAATCAGTGGAATTTCAAAAGCTCCGGGTACCCATGCGGTTGTAACATTTTCTTTATCTACGCCATGGCGGGACAGTGCATCATACGCACCGCCTAAAAGCTTGCTTGTTATAAATTCGTTGAAACGAGCAGCAACAATACCAAATTTTAAACCAGAACCTAATAAATTTCCTTCTTTTAACATTTCCATTATAGCACTCTCCTCTAATAAATAAATCAAAAACCATTTTCCAATAAATGCTGCAGTGTTAATTTTTTTGCGCTCGAAGATGTATAATCTGCAGTAAAGTTATAAACGTATTTACCAATCATATCTGTTTCCAGGTTAACAACAGCCCCCACACGTTTCGTAAGTAATATTGTGTTTTCCATCGTATGGGGAATAACAGAAACGGTAAAGTATTCTGAATGAACAGATGCTACAGTTAAACTGATACCGTCTATGGCAATGGAACCTTTCTCAACAATAAAAGGTGCCATATCTTCAGGAATCGCAACAGCAATAATACGAGCAATCCCATCAACAGTAATACGGTTAATATGGCCTATTCCATCGATATGACCGCTCACAATATGCCCGCCCAACCGGCTGCCAACTTGGAGTGCACGTTCTAAATTCACTTGTGAACCGCTCTTGCTGTCCCGCAAAGACGAGCGCATCATAGTTTCATGCATAACGTCTGCCGTAAATCCGTTGTTGGTCAGCATAGTAACGGTTAAACAAACTCCATTGACTGCTATACTGTCCCCTATTCGCGTATCTTCAAGCACTTTTTTGGCTTGGATGGTTAAACGAATGGAGTCGGCTCTGCGATCCAAAGAGCCGATAGTTCCGATTTCCTCAATGATGCCAGTGAACATAGGTCCCCTTCCTTTCTGCATTATAAGCTTCAATCAGTATATTATTTTCTTTTACCTGTACCGATTCGAACACCAAAGGTATGCATTGATCAAGAGAAGCAACACCGATACCGGCTACAGCCGGCAGAGACTGCATCCCCCCTAACACCTTATTTCCAATAAATGCATAAATTTTATCAATTAGATGGGCATCAAAAAAACTTCCTTGTACAGCGGCGCCTCCTTCGATCAGGATGCTATGTATTCCGTTTTCACCCAAACTGTCCATCGCTGCCGATAAATCAACTTGTCTTTCTTTATTCATGGGTACTTCAAGTACAGTAACTCCTGCGTTCTCCAAAGAAATACGTTTTGCAGGCAAACAAACTTCTGTCGTTACAACAATTGTTGAAGTCGTCCGGTCAGTAACGACGCGAGATTGCAAGGGTATACGTCCATGGGAATCAAGAATAATTCGGGTAGGTTGGTGAGGCGTTTCCTGCGCTTCCCGATCAATACGGCATGTCAGCATAGGATTATCGGCTAAAATCGTCCCAATACCAACCAAAATGCCGTCATGCACAGAACGGAGATAATGTCCGTAGCTGCGTGCCCAATGATTTGTAATCCATTGAGAATTTCCCGTACGTGTAGCAATTTTCCCATCCAGGCTTTCCGCTAATTTAGCTGCAATAAATGGTTTTTCTACAAGCATCCACTTGATAAATGCTTCATTAAGCTTAACTGCTTCTTTAGATAAAAGGCCGACTTCCACTTGTATTCCCGCAGTACGCAGGATAGCCGCTCCCTTGCCGGCTACCAGCGGATTAGGATCCAACATAGCAATTACAACTTTGGCTACGCCTTTTTCTACTAATGTTTTAGCGCACGGCGGGGTACGTCCATAGTGTGCACATGGTTCAAGTGTAACATATACGGTACTTCCCTTGGCTTCTTCTCCTGCTTCTTTCAAAGCCCACACTTCGGCGTGAGGAGTCCCTGCTTTATGATGGTATCCCGTGCCGACTATATGCCCGTTGTTAACGATAACACAACCAACGGCCGGGTTGGGTGATGTATATCCGGCTGCCAGTTTTGCCAGAGAAAGAGCTTTTTGCATATATTCTATGGGTTCCAATAGATTCATTCCTTTCCATTTATAAATAGCAAAAGGCTATCGGTAAAAACACCAATAGCCTTTTCAGCGCAACAAAAAAAGATATCTGCTGTCTTTTCCCATCCAGACTGTACTGTCGGTATCGAAATTGCATCGATTCAACCTCATGACGAGGTTAGCGGACTTTTACCGCCGGTCAGGAATTGAAAGTAACACTTTCGCACCTTGCCTCAAAGACTATATCTATATTCTCTTGTAATTCCTTTATTATGGTATCATAAAAAGAAACCAAATGCAATATTTATACATAAATCAGCCATATACGCGCTTCAACGCAGCGCAGCTATTGCTGTTTTTCGGTCGTCGGCACCAAAAACTGCACTGCCGGCAACCAGAAACATCGCCCCAGCTTCAACTGCTAATTTTGCCGTTTTCGGATTTATACCGCCATCCACTTCAACAACGGCATGTGTATTTTCTGCATTATCCAGTATACGGCAAGACTCTTTGATTTTATCGGTTGTGTAAGAAATGAATTTCTGTCCGCCAAAACCTGGATTTACACTCATGATTACTATCATATCGAGAAATGATGCTATATTCTTTAAAGAAGACACCGGCGTAGCTGGATTCAGAGCCACCCCGCACTTCATGCCAGCTTCTTTAATCTGATGCAGTACGCGGTCTAAATGGGTGCATGCCTCCTGATGTACAGTAACATAGGTAATCCCTGCTTTTGCTAAGCCTTCAATATAATTTTCCGGATGTTCTACCATTAAATGAGCATCAAAAGGCAGGTCTGAACATTTGCGTATTGTTTCAATAACAGGGATTCCAAACGTTAAATTAGGAACAAAATGCCCATCCATCAAGTCTAAATGCAAAAAGTCTGCACCACTCTGTTCTATATCCTTTATTTCTTCAGATAGTTTTGAAAAGTCTGCGGACAAAAGAGAAGGTCCAATCTTAATCATACGTATTATCGCTTCCTTTCCAATATAGTTGTTAAAATTTTACAATATGTTTCATATCGTTCCATTTTTATTTTTCCTTCAGCCACAGCACGTTTAACCGAGCAATCGGGTTCTGTGCGATGCAGGCAGGAGGAAAAGCGGCAGTTTCCAAAATAAGGAATCATATCCGGAAAAAGACAAAATAATTCCTTAGGATCTAAATGTTCAAATTCCAATGCGCTAAAACCAGGTGTATCCACTACATAAGTTTTATAATTAAGCTTCATTATTTCTGAATGTCTTGTTGTATGCCTGCCGCGTTGTATTTTACTGCTCACACATCCGATAGTTAGATCGTTTCGTCCTAAAATACGAGATAAAAGGCTGGATTTTCCCACTCCGGAAGGGCCGGCAAATGCTGTCATTTTCTGTGGTAAAAGTGATAATATTTCATCCATTCCTTCACCCGTTTGCGCAGATACGATCAATGTTTTGTAATCACATGATTCGTAAAAATCTCGATATGCCTCAGCCGTAGTTCTATCTAAATCGCATTTATTCAAACATAAATGCGGGTGAATGCCTGCATACTCACAGGTCATCAGCATTTTATCCACTAAAAAGCGGTTAGGAGCCGGTGATTGCGCCGCCATAATAACAACCATCTGATCAATATTTGCAAGTCCCGGACGACGAATTTCGTTGCGCCGCGGCAGTAATTGTTCGATAACACCGGTATGATTGTCCAGTACGGTTATTTCCACTTCATCACCAACAAGTATTTTCTGTTTCAACTTACCACGGCGCCGGCATTCTATCAAAGATTCCGGCAAGTCCAAGTCGATATAATAATAGCCGTTATAGTTTTTGATTACCTTTCCTTTGACCATGATCCTCCTAGATGTATTTGTCTTGAACCAAAGAATTGTTTATATAAACACGTACTCGTGTTTTACCTGTACCACTGACATTTTTAGTGATACTGTCCCCCCCTGATTGATTACGATCATAAACAACATGTGAGCCATTATCATCGCTTACAATAATTTGTACATGCTGGCTGGAGGCTCCAGCAGGTACACTGATATTAACGGTTCCTGTATGAGTAGTTCCGGGAGCCTCTTGATTATTATTCTTATCATCTGTCGTAGTTTTGCTATATTCTACGTTCAAATTGATTACATTCGGATTACTGCCATCTGCTGACTGCATGGTAACTTGTGCTTGACTAGTATCTTTACTATTGTCAATATTAGCAATTGTACCAGCAGAATATCCTGCACTTTCCAACGCTTTCACTGCAGCATCCAAAGGCATACCGATAACATTAGGAGCAGATGACTGCTGATCTTTTGTTTCAGAATTTTCACACACAACAACATCAATTGACGTATCCTTAGGGACTTTTTTAGGCGAAGAGGGACTCTGGCTCATAATCGTTCCTTCTTTATATTTGCTGCTGCTGGAGTGAGTAACATGTCCAATGGATAATCCTATGTCTTTTAATTTCAACTTTGCTTCATCTAAGGTTAATCCCCGTAAATCAGGAATAAGTACCTCGGAACCATCATGTCCCTTACTGACAGTAAGATAAATGGTTCGTTTGGCCTTTACAACGCTCCCCCCTGTTGGGGTTTGTGTGATGACCTGTCCAATAGGAACATCAGAATTATCAATTTCCTTAATAGAGACGTTTAAATTTTCCTTCGTCAATATTTGTTTAGCAATTTCCACCTGTTTTCCGGTTACATCAGGAACGGTTATTTCCTCCGTGCTCCAGAAATTACCAAAAGAAAAAAATGCCCATAAAAAAGCGATGACAAAAACCCCAAGCATGGCCATAATAATGGACTTTTTAGAATGGTTACTAATGTTATCCATAATACGGGTAAACACGTTGGATTTATTCGGTTCTTTTACTTTTACAGGCTGAATCTTCTGTGTGTTAAAATTGTTTTTAATAATAGGCAAGGCCCCTTTGTTAGGATTGACAAATCCCTGAGCCAAACGCATTTCCGCCATCATTTCACTTACAGATTGAAAACGGTCATCTGGATTTTTGGCCATTGCCTTTAGGATACACCGCTCTACCAATTGCGGAATACGGCGATTATATTTACTGGGAAGCGGTATTTCATCTTGGACATGTTGAAGTGCAACGGTAATTGCTGTATCCCCATGAAAAGGTACGACACCTGTCATCATTTCATACATGACGACACCTAAGGAATAAATATCTGTACGCTCATCAATTTTTCCGCCGCTGGCCTGTTCCGGTGAAAAATAATGAACTGAGCCGAGAATAGAACCATCTTTGGCGTTAGCTGTAGTAGAATTAACAGCTCTGGCAATCCCAAAATCAGCAACTTTAATATGGCCTGATTCGGTAACTAATATATTATGCGGCTTTATATCACAATGAATAATACCGTTACTATGTGCATGTTCCAGAGCCTCACCAATATCAAACGTGATTTGTATGGCATTATTGATAGGAAGATGTCCGTGTTTTTCAATAAATTCCTTAAGAGTCTCTCCGCGAATGTATTCCATCACTATATAATGAACATTTTCATCATATCCGACATCATATATATTTACTATATTAGGATGCGATAATTTGGCAGCTGCCTGTGCCTCCTGACGAAAACGAACCAGAAAATCATGATCATTCCCAAGTTTTTCATGAAGGATTTTGACTGCGACTATCCGATCCAATAAAATATCTTGTGCTTTATAAACACACGCCATACCGCCAGAACCGACTTTTTCCAATATTTTATATCGATTATCTAATATATGACCAATCATTTTGGATTCTCCACCATGTATATGTTCTGAAAATTATATCAAATAGTAACCAAAATAGCCGTTACATTATCATTCGCGCCATTTACATAAACGCGTTCAAATAAATCATTTATAATATCCCGTTCCTTGCGGGAATACTCTTGCAATGCTTTTTGTAAGTCATCCTTATTAACAAATGAATTTAATCCATCCGTACATAGCAATATTCGATCACCAGGAAAAATATCAAAAGAACCCGTGTCAACTTTAAGATCACGATCTACTCCAACGGCTCGGGTCAAAATATTCTTTTTGGGATGATGTTCTGCTTCTTCTTTGGTTATTTTTCCTTCATCCAATAAAACTTCTACGATTGAATGATCAACAGTGATTTGAGTCAGCTGATTATTCCGCAAAACATAAATACGGCTGTCCCCTACGTGAGCCCAGTTTGCTTTATGGTCTGCTATTGTAAGCAAAGATACAGTAGTTCCCATTCCCTTTAAGGAAGGTTC
Source organism: Megasphaera sp. (assembly GCA_022649055.1). Classification (GTDB taxonomy): domain Bacteria; phylum Bacillota; class Negativicutes; order Veillonellales; family Megasphaeraceae; genus Megasphaera_A; species Megasphaera_A sueciensis. The sequence continues at coordinate 9,608 of JALCNL010000019.1, read as the reverse complement.
TATCATAGCCTTGCTTAATATACAGGAATTTGCATATTGAACAGCTTTTTCCAACTGAACTGGTGAGACATGCGTATAATTTTGAAAATAGTAAGCAATAGCTTCTACAGCCGTGCTGCTGGCAATTTCTCCGCCGACATATCCACCCATACCATCGGCAACAACAAAAACATCCTGCTCTTGGCTGATATAAAACGAATCTTCATTTACTTTTCGCACCAATCCAATTTTGGATTCACCGTATATGCCCAAATCCCCACGTCCTTTCGCGGTACTGCTTTACATACACAATTCAATCATATTCATCTGCATATGTCAAATATTTTCGCGCTTTATGCGCAATTGACCACAGGCGGCTTGTATTTGACTTCCCATCTCTTTCCGTAGTGTAACATTTAATCCCTGCTTTTGTAAATAAGAAAAGAAACGATTTGTTTCCATCTGGCTCGGTTTGCGTAATCCAACATCATAATTATCGTTGAGGGGAATGATATTGATAAGGATATTTTTCCCTTTCATGATACGTGTCAGTATTTCAGCACACGAAATACTGCAATTTACATTTTTTATAAGAATGTATTCATACGTAACCTTACGTCCTGTTTTAAGAAAATAAGTATCGGCAGCCGTTAATACATCTTCCAGCGGATAGGTGTTTGTTATGGGCATCAGTTCTTTTCGTATGTCTGTTGTAGGTGCATGCAATGAGACGGCTAATGTAATAGGAATTCCTTCCTCAGCCAAGTCATACATACGCGGTACAATACCTGCCGTTGATAGAGTAATATTTCGATATCCCATATAAAATGTTTCCTTTTCATGAATCATGTGCAAAAACCGGAGAACATTTTCATAATTCAATAAAGGTTCTCCTGTTCCCATAAGAACCAATGAATGCAGCTCCGGATCTACCTGTTTTTTAAATGCTAAAAGTTGAACTATCATTTCTCCGGCAGTTAAATTCCGTATAAATCCATTTTTTGCCGATGCACAAAATACACATTTTACAGAACACCCCACCTGTGTGGAAACACATATAGAATTTCCGTAATCATGCTTCATCATTACAGATTCAACCGTATTGCCATCGGCCATACGCAGCAATAACTTCACTGTTCTCCCATCACTGGATTCCAATCTATCCATTACTTCAGGGAAATATATAGGAGCCTTTTCCTGAAGTAATTCTCTGTCTTTTTTAGGCAAGAGAACCATATCATCCCAGTTCGTAATTCCTTGTTTATAAATATATTGAAATATTTGTGAAGCTCTGAACTTTTTGATATTATACATTTCTAAAAATTGTTCCAACTCATGTTTTGTCATATCAAAAACATTGACCATATTTATTCTCCTCTTCGTAATCGTGCAATAAAAAATCCGTCCAAATTATCAACTTGCGGCAGTAATTGTATATACGGTCCTTCTTTGTAAATGCTGCAATAATCAGAAGCTTTTTCCGGCTTAAACTCCGGATGTCGTTTTAAAAACGTTTCTACAACATGAACATTTTCATCATCATTCATCGTACAAGTACTGTAAACAAGAATTCCTCCCGATTTTACACACTTTGAAGCACTTTCCAAGATAGTTAGCTGCAGCACCGGCAGTCTTTTTAAATCCATCGGTTTTTTACGCCACCGCAAATCCAGTTTCCGCTTTAAAACACCCAATCCAGAACAAGGAGCATCCACTAATACGCGATCCGCACGATTCGCATACATCTCACCAATTGTTGCAGCATCTTGGAGTAATACTCGAACATTAGAAAGTCCCAGATGGTTGGCATTCTTTTCTATAAGCTGCAATTTGTGATCATAAATATCGCATCCATATACAATGGACGTATCTCCTGCCAGTGCTGCAATATGCGTGGTCTTACCTCCGGGAGCAGCGCAAACATCAAATATCACCTCGTTAGGTTTAGGATCAAGCACATGGGCCACCAACATGGATGATTCATCTTGAATAAAAGCCAGCCCTTGCTGTAATTCGGGAATATCGTGTATAGAAGGAATCGCGTTTAAATAAATTCCCTCCGGTGCATATGGCGCAATCTCAGCATCCATATTCCGCTGCTGCAGATTATGCAATAATTCGTCTCGGGAGATTTTCGTAGTATTTGCCCGGAGGCAAAGACGGGGAATCGTTTCAAAATAACGGCATAATGCAATCGTTTCCTCTGTGCCATAATCAGCAATCCATTTTTTTATCAGCCATTGCTGCTGATGGTATGTCAGAGAAAGATGTAAAATTGTATTGTCCTCCAATGTCGGAATAGTAAATTCCATACGGCGGCGAATCCCGTTGCGCAAAATTCCATTAACGAATTTTGCCATTCCCTTATTGCCAAAACGAGTTGCCAATTTTACAGACTCATTACAAGCTGCCGATTCAGGAACTTTTGTAAGACAAAAAATCTGATATAATCCCATCCGCAAAATAACCAGGCAAATAGGATCCAGTTTCATTATTTTACGTGTGCTTACTGCGTCAATAATCCAATCCAAATAATTCAAATGACGCAGTGTACCATAGACAAGTTCTGTGTAAAACCGGCGATCCCGATCAACTAATTTATATTTCTGCAAAGTGTGTGATACGACAATATTGCTATAGCCTTTGTCCTGACAAACCGTAAATAAACTTTGACAGGCTAATTCGCGTACATTCATAATTTTCTCCCTGTAATGATATCTAATAATTTTTCCAACTTTTCTATGTCAACAGTTGTATTGAAGCAAGGGCCATAGGGCCGTTCATTTAATAAGCCTAATACAGGCAATGGCGAGACGTCCTGCATGCCACTGATCAAATCCCGCTCACAGGCGATGGCAACAATTGCCTGCGGGCGATATTCCCGTACTATTTGCCGGGCAAGAGTCCCTCCTGTAGCTACAGAAAAATGCATATTTCTTTTTTCTGCCAATTCTCGAATTCTTCCAATGGAACACTTGCCGCACATATGGCAGTTATTGATATTTCTTGTTATTTTATGCGGACATTGATCCCACTGCAGACAGTGAGGTGCTAGTATAAGTACATGATGAGGTGGTATGGAAAAATGGCAGCGAAGAACTAAATGATTAAGAAATGCAATATACGCTTCGTTTACATTTTTTTTATTAGAAGAAAACAATTTAGTCAATGGGTAAACGATACGCAAATAGGTATTAAAAATACGATTTAATTTTTTACCTTTCAAAAAATTGGTATATGCAACTATCCAAAGTAATCCGTATAGAATTATGCAGCAAATTGCCGCAAAAAACAATACGATCCCTATAATAGGCTGTAATATAGGGATATACATAGACAATCCTGGTTCAAGAAGTTTCCAACATAAAAACAGGACAGCTGCGATACATGCCGTAGCTGTCCCGGCCGTATATAAAAATATAGCATAAGATCGATATGAATTCACGAATTTTACCTCTGCAATACTTGTCCTGGAATCAAGGCACACCCTTGTAAAAATTGGGCCGACGTTACCCGTTTGCGGCTTTCTGGCTGTATTTCATATATCTGTATTGCGTTACTTCCGGTTTGTACAGTAAAATATTGCTTTGTTACTTCAAGAATGGTTCCCGGTAAAGCGTCTCTTCCAGATACCACATCAGCCTTCCATATCTTCAAGCGTTTTCCCTGATACATGCAATACGCTCCGGGCTGCGGATCTAATGCACGAATCAGGCATTCAATATGTGCTGCCTCATCAGCCCAATTTATTTCTGCCATTTCCTTGGTAATTTTATCAGCATAAGTTGCCTCTGTATGACATTGTGCTTCAGCATGAGCTTCATAATGTTTCAAGTCATTTAAAACTTCAATCAAAGCCTGTGAACCAATCTTAGATAATTTTTTAAACAATGTTCCTGTCGTTTCTTTTACATCCAAAGGAATTGCACATTTTTTTAACATTTTTCCCGTATCCATGCCTTCATCGAGCATCATAATCGTAATGCCGCTGGTGTGAGCCCCTTCGTATATGGCTCGTTGGATAGGAGCTGCCCCTCTATATTTAGGCAATAAGGACCCATGTACATTAAGACAGCCAAATGGTGGGATTTCCAATACTTCCTTAGGAAGTATCTTACCATACGCAATAACAATAATAACATCCGGCCGTAATTTCTGCAATTGTGCAAGTATTGTTTCGTCACGCATCGTACGGGGTTGCAATACCGGAATTTTCAATAATTCCGCACATTCTTTTACTGGAGAAGAGGAAATTCGTTTTCCTCTTCCTCTCTCTTTGTCCGGTTGTGTTACGACAGCAGCAATATCATATCCTTGATGATGAATCGCCTGTAAGGAAGGTACTGCAAAGTCTGGAGTTCCCATGAAAACAATCCGCATATGTTTCACTTATCCCTCCACTAATCGTAAATTATTTGCTTTTTCAATAAACAAAATACCCGTTAAATGATCAATTTCATGTTGGAATATACGTGCTAAAAACCCTTCTGGATTAAAATATACGATTTTTCCCCGACGATTCAAGGATTTCACTTTGATTTTACTGTATCGTTCTACTTCGCCATAATATCCGGGAACACTTAAACAGCCTTCACTGCCAATTTCCGTTTCCTTAGATGTTTCAATTATTTTTGGATTGATAAGTTCAATCAATCCATTGCCTCCATCTAATACGATCAGCTGCTGCGGTACATTTACCTGGGGGGCAGCAAGGCCTACGCCTTCGGCAGCATACATTGTTTCTGCCATGTCGTCCAATAATTTTTTAGTTTGTTTCGTAATCGTTTCAACCGGCTGAGCTGTTCCTTTTAAAATAGGAGCTCCCGCCTTTACAATTGTAAGTATAGCCATTAAAAATTCACCTCATATTAAATGCTTGGATCTACATCTATTATTATACCAGTTTTATGAAATTCTGCCTCTTCTTTTATGTATTTTTTTATTTTCACTAAATCAGCCCCTTTGATTAGGACGATAATACGGAATTTATTACGTATTTTTTTTATCGTATCGACATAGGGACCGATAATCTCAATGTTCTGATCGTATTGAAGCCTCCAGGCAGACAGCAAATCATATATACGGTTTCCAATTTTCCACATGAACGCTTCATCTTCATAAGTAATAATAAGCTTAACGATTTGATGGAATGGCGGATATAACAATTCTTGCCGATATGAAATTTCTTTTTCGTAAAAAGACTTGTAATCTTGATATTTACTGCATTGTATTACATAATGTTCCGGAGCGTACGTTTGCATAACGACATGCCCGGGTACATTTCCTCTGCCCGACCGCCCAGCTGCCTGAGTTAAAAGCTGAAAAGTACGTTCCCCTGCCCAATATACCGGGAGATTTAACAAACTATCGGCAGATAAAATTCCCACTGCACTCACATCAGGGAAATCATGCCCTTTCGCAACCATTTGTGTACCTAAAAGGATATCATACTCATGTCGTCGAAACGCTTCGATAATCTTGTCACCGCTGTTTTTCCTGATAGTTGTATCTTGATCAAGGCGAACTATACGAGCCTGCGGATACATGTCATGCAGCTGTTCCTCTACTTTCTCCGTTCCTGTGCCAAAAAACTTAATATATTTGCTCCCGCAAGAAGGACAAATAACAGGAACCGGAGTTTCCGTATCACAATAATGACACCGCAGAGTATGCTGGCTTTTATGATATACCATTGCCACATCACAGGTCTTACATTTTACGACATACCCGCATTTCCGGCACATCACAAAAGTAGAGAATCCGCGTCGGTTCAATAAAATAATAGCCTGTTGCTTGCATGCCAGCGTTTGATCCAGTAATTTAGACAACGCGTCAGAAATAACACTTCTGTTTCCTCGTGCTAACTCCTCCCGCATATCTACGACGGTAACGTGAGGCAGTGGTTTATTTTTAACTCGCTGCTTTAGTTCTAAAAGAACATATTCGCCATTGCGGGCTTTATAATAGGAATCCAAGGACGGAGTAGCGCTTCCCAAAATAACAGGACATCCGTAATAAGAAGCTCGTTTACGAGCAACAGCAACAGCATGATAGCGTGGTGTTTCATCCTGTTTGTAAGAACTATCGTGCGCTTCGTCAACAATAACAAGGCCAAGATTGGAAACAGCCGTAAATATGGCGGATCTGGCACCAATACAAATATGACTTTCCGCCTTTTGCATACGAAGCCAGTTATTCTGGCGTTCTCCTTTAGACAATTGGCTGTGCATAACAACAATATCATTTCCGAAACGACGTATAAATCTTCGCACAATTTGTCCTGTCAAAGCTATTTCAGGCACAAGAACAATAATTTGTTTGCCTTGAGCAATAACATTTTCGGCTAAATTCATATATATTTCAGTTTTTCCGCTGCCCGTAACACCGTGCAATACATAAGTATACCCGTGGGTATCATTTTTAATTACAGTGACCGCATGCTTCTGTTCGGGTGTAAGCTGCCACGGTTTATCCGCTGTCTCTTTTTCTGTTAAATCTACAGTCTGCTTTAATTTAATATTAATAACCGCTAGTTTCGTTTGAACCAAATGCTGTATAATGTCTCGGCTATAACCCTTTTGGATCCAAAAGGAAATGGGAGCAGCTTCTTTTTCCTTTAATTCCGCCAATAATTGCATTTGCTTCTTACGATTTTTTAATATACATTGATGGTCATCCTCTGCAAAATACAACCATTTCTCTGTTTTATCAGCAATTTTATTTTGTAACTGTTTTTCTTCTTTCAAAACATGTTTTTCAATAAGTTTTTCAATAAATGTTTGACTAAATTGGTTGCATAATGTTTTTTTATCTACATTCTTCTTATTTTTGAGATGTTCCCATATGTTTTTTCCTCCCATCAGCAAAAGCATATCTTTATTTTCGACAGACACATACGTATGGGCAACGATTCCTTTCTTTTCAATCATAAACAAACGCAGTGAATCGGATATACTGCATAAATAATAGTCACTGATCCACAAAGCAGTAGCGATCATTTCTTCTTGAAATCCCGCTTGTACGGACAAGACCGAAATAATTGGTTTTAATACATACTCATGTTGTACAGGATAGTCTTGGTGAAGAGCTACAATAACACCTTCTTCTTGGCGATGACCAAAAGGAACTAACACGCGGGTCCCCACATGAACGAAAAGTTCTTCAGGAATGATATAGGAAAATGTTTTTTGCAGTCTTTTAGCGGTTATATTGATGATTACTTCTGCAATCATAATGATATACTCCTGTCAAAAAAAAAGAGAGACATAAATGTCTCTCTTTGATAATTTATGCGCACCTATATTATAACGCAAAATAAACAAACTTTGTACTATTATAAATTGGCTTCTTTCCGAAGCATTTCTGCTTTATCTGTTTTTTCCCATGGAAGATCCAAGTCATTACGACCAAAATGTCCATATGCAGCTGTTTGTTTGTATATGGGTCGTTGTAAATCAAGCATTTCAATAATACCCGCTGGACGAAGATCAAAATGTTTTTTTATAAGAGTTTCAATTACATCAGTTTCGACTTTACCTGTACCAAAAGTTTCCACATGAATGGATACCGGGTTAGCTACTCCGATGGCATACGCAAGCTGGATTTCACATTTATCAGCTAATCCTGCTGCCACAACATTTTTGGCTACATAACGAGCTGCATAAGCAGCTGAACGGTCCACCTTCGTAGGATCCTTACCCGAAAACGCACCGCCGCCATGCCGAGCCATACCTCCGTAGGTATCAACAATAATCTTACGACCGGTAAGTCCTGAATCTCCCTGAGGTCCGCCGATAACAAACCGTCCTGTTGGATTAATGAACAATTTTGTTTTGTCATCAAATAATCCATCTGCAAGTTCCGGTTTGATGACATATTCCAGTAAATCTTTTTCAATTTGTTCCCGTGTAATTTCAGGACTATGCTGTGCAGAAATTACAATCGTATCAATGCGTACTGGCCGGCCATTATCATATTCGACAGTCACTTGCGTTTTGCCATCGGGGCGAAGATACGACAATGTACCATCTTTGCGGACCTTGGACAGCCGACGGGCTAACCGATGTGCCAAAGAAATAGGCAGCGGCATATAGTCATCTGTCTCATTGGTAGCGTATCCAAACATCATTCCTTGATCACCGGCTCCAATTGCATCGAATGCATCACTATCACCGTCTTTTACTTCCCTGGCTTTATCAACACCCATGGCAATATCCGGTGACTGTTCGTCAAGTGAAACCAATACACCGCAAGTATCACAATCAAAACCATATTTAGCTCGGGTATACCCAATGCCGCGAATCGTTTCCCGGACAATATGCGGAATGTCAACATAACATGTAGTTGAAATTTCACCAACCACATGTACCATTCCAGTGGTAACCAAAGTTTCACAAGCAACACGGGCATTTTTATCTTTTTCCAAAATAGCATCAAGAATGCTATCTGAAATTTGGTCAGCCATTTTATCAGGATGACCTTCTGTAACAGATTCAGATGTAAAAAATTCGCGATTTTTTGTCATTATTATTTTCCTCCTAAAAAAAATCCCTCTGTAAAAGAGGGGTTATTTTCATACCCATCTTCCAGTTTGCACTGTTGGATTTAGCACCGTTTTCATTAGCTGAAAGGTTGCTGCGGCATCATCGGGCCAATCCCTCCGTCGTCTCTTGATGGCAATATTCATTTCAATTTATTATTTTAAATGATATACGATAATATTGCAAGACCTTTTCTTAAGATTTATTGATTATTTTTGTAACACGATCAATAATAATAGCAGCCAAATCAAATTTATCCATTATATCAAACTTTTCGCTCATTCCATCAGGAAATAGCAATGTTGCAACATTTGTGTTTACTTTAAATCCTGCACCAGCAGCACTTACATCGTTTGCAACAAGCATGTCCAGATTTTTTTTCTTCAATTTCTCCATTCCATAGTGAATCACATTTGTTGTTTCCGCAGCAAATCCGACAAGTATCTGATTTTTTTTACGTTGTCCCAGTTCATACAATATATCAGGATTTTTTTCCATTGATAATACTAATGTATCTTCTGATTTTTTAATTTTATCTTTGGCTGGGGTTTGAACACGATAATCAGCAACAGCGGCTGCTTTTATAACAATATCGGTGTCATCATATAGCGAATCTACCGCTTGTTTCATATCTCTTGTACTGACAACATCAACGCGCTTTACACCTAGTGGTGTTTCTAAACTTGTAACTCCAGCTATTAAGGTTACATCAGCGCCGGCCAATACAGCGGCTTTGGCAATGGCAAAGCCCATACGGCCGCTGGAATGGTTTCCAATAAATCGCACCGGATCGATTGCCTCCCGCGTTCCACCGGCAGTTACAATTACCTTTTTCCCTTTTAACTGTGCAGTACAGCAAGCTTTCATTTCAATATAATCAACAAGGGAAACAGGTTGAGGAAGACGACCGATTCCTGTAACACCACAAGCTAATAATCCTGCATCAGGTGTAATAATGGAATACCCATATTTTTTTAACTTTTCCATATTGTGTTGAACAATCGGATTTAAATACATATTTGTATTCATAGCCGGCGCAATGACAACAGGAGCCTTAGTAGCCATTACCGTAGTGGTAAGCATATCGTC
>JALCNL010000018.1 GCA_022649055.1 Megasphaera sp. | reverse complement strand
ATCTTGCAAGTGCTGCCGCACTTGTAAAAAACGGAGTAATTGCTGTCGCCGAAGGAGCCAACATGCCTTCTTCATTGGAAGCCATTCAATATTTCCAAGAACACGGCGTCCTTTTTGTCCAGGCAAAAGCCGCCAATGCCGGCGGTGTTGCTGTTTCCGCATTAGAAATGTGTCAGAATTCTGCACGGTTGGAATGGGATTTTGAAGCAGTTGATCGAAAACTTAAAAATATTATGACAAGTATTTATCACCAAGCTAAAACAAACGCCAAAAAATATGGCGTAGAAGGTGACCTTGTTGCTGGTGCCAACATTACTGCCTTCCTCAAGGTAGCCGACGCTATGATTGCACAAGGAAATTATTAAAATCGATGCTGATATAAGGAAAAACTACATCATTACAGGGCTGAGCGAAATATTTGATCTTCTTTTCGCTCAGCCCTGTATTTTTTCTATATACCATAACACATTACTTATTTTTATACTTTTCGTTCCAAAATCAGCCCATTGCGATAGGCACAGAGAAGAGCTTTCAAATCTTCAACCATTGTCAATATTTTTTTTCCATTATCTGTATCACCAATCATAACGCGCTGCGGTTCCATTTCCACCTGTGTTGAATCGGAACCAATATCGGCATTGGTCATAAGAACTTGATGAACATCTTTAAACGGATAATGCGCTTTTATGCGCAGCCCGTGAGAATTGAAAATCAGCGTATATCCGGCAATACCCGTAGAAGATTGATAGGCCCGGCAAAAACCGCCATCGATACAAAGCACTTTTCCTCCTGCCCGGATAGGACTTTCTCCTTGTACTACCTTTACCGGTGTATGTCCATTAATAATATGCCCTTGCGGAGAATCAATTCCAAATTCATGAAGGATCCGAACACACGTATCTGGATCCTTTTCCCACGTATAATACGGATCCTGCGGTTCTTCCCATGTTCTTTTATCTTCAATATATGTTCGTTCAAAAGTCTTAACAACACGTCCGGAAACAGGAGATTTATCTCCGCACCAAAGATACCACATATAGTCCAGGCTATCCTGATCGCGTTGTTCATATGCCTTGCGTGCTACGCGATCCGCATAATCCATAAAAGCCTTTCCTTTATATGATTTGCCATTATAAAACATTTCATGAAATGTTCCATCCTCATTAATGGGAATTCCTCCGTGAAATAAAAGATTGCCGTTAAAACAGCGATACATGGATCCATGACTATAAAGAAAACTCATATGTCGGGCCAAGCGTTCACTTTCCAAAAAGGCCGTACGCAAATCAATAACAATTCGGTGTTCTTCCGGTGACAATGTATACGGATCTATCGAATTACGTGTTGGAAAATCGACACTTTTCAATGGATAGGTTTCTCTATCAATATTAATAGTTCCTTCTTCGAGATTCATTTTATGGAACAAAAGCCGGTCATCCATATTATACTCCGGATGACGGATAATGGTTTGTCCTTCAAGTTTAAATAAAATTACATTGATTGCCTTTACCAGTGGATCGATATTATCTTCTCTCGTATACGTATCTCTAGCAAAAAGCGCCAAAGGCCGCAGACTGATACCATATCCGCTTTCTAATATTTCCAGATTATTATAGCGAATATTATTTCGTAATACATTGGCAATACAGGCATCACTGCCAGCAGCAGCCCCCATCCAAAGAATATCATGATTTCCCCATTGAATATCAAGCGAATGGTGCTGCATCAGGTTATCCATAATTTTATCGGCATGACCGCCTCGATCATAAATATCCCCAATAATATGAAGATGATCCACAGCCAATCGTTTAATGAGTGCAGCCAAGGCATATATAAATTCTCTCGTACTACCCGTTTCAATAATAGAGTCAAGAATTTTTGTATGGTATACATGGCGATTATTATCTTCATCGGACTGTGCATGTATCAATTCATCAATAACGAAGCGGAATTCTTCAGGCATAGATTTACGTACTTTAGAGCGGGTATATTTTGAAGACAATAATTTAGCCAGGCGCAGTAAATGATGCAGCGTTTGTATGCGCCACGTATCATTTACTTTATTCTTGCGGTTCAATAAATCAAGTTTTTCTTTAGGATAATAAATTAAAGTCAATAAATCATCCTGTTCTTCAGATGTCATAGAATTAGCAAAAATGGTTTCAACCTTTTCACGAATTACCCCGGAACAATTATTCAGAATATGGTAAAAAGCTTCATATTCTCCGTGAAGATCACTCATAAAATGTTCTGTTCCTTTAGGAAGATTGACAATAGCCTGCAAATTTATAATTTCTGTAAAGGTCGCCTGCTGTGTAGGGAACGATTGTGACAACAATTCCAGGTACTTTAGATATTCGGCTGAAAATTCTTCCTCATTTTTCATAATAACTCAACCCCATCTTCATTTTATTCGGCCGTACATTGTTATTATTATCATATCACGATTCTCCTCTAAATTGCGAACAAATATATAAACTTCCTTCAAATGCTTGATTTTAAAACAGTAATACGACGCACCCTCGAAAAAAACATGTATTGTCAGAAAACTACTGATAGATACTCTTTCCATTCGTCATTTTATAATAGACTTAGATCTTGTCAGCTCCATCTTGGATATTGCAACCTTTAGCCTTATGTATTTTATCATTTACCGGCTGTATGCGGCGGATCCTTATTACTCGTCTAGTGAAAACCAGCATCTGCTTTTTATTTTTCTTTTTCAAGCCGGTTGGTTTATTGAATCCATGTGGAGCCAACCGTTAGTGATTTATATACTGCGAACACCAAAAATACCTTTTTTCCAAAGTCATGCTTCTTGGCAAGTAACTCTGCTCACTTTTATGGGAATTGCCATATTGACGCTAATACCTTTCACCACGGGGCAATGCTATCGGATTTCATGCGCTGCTGTTTTTTTACTTTATTTTGCTAAGTATTATTATTGCAGGATATATGATTCTGGTTACTTTTAGAAAAAAGCTTTATGTAAAGAAATATGGGGATTTGCTATAACCGCATAAACGATTCCAATAGTCTCCATGACGAGAGCCATTTATCTTGTTTTTTACTAGTCATAAGACTGCAACAGTTATATAATATAAAAAACATCCCATAAAGGAGCTTGATTAATGCATATCTCTCAACTAATACAAAAAGCAATTGAATTTGACAGCGGTGATGCACGGCGTATTCAACACTTTCTCAAGGTATATCAGTTCGCCGCGCTCATAGGAACCTTGGAAAAGATATCTGCCGCACAGCAAGAAGTACTTGATGCGGCTGCTATCCTGCATGATATCGGCATCCATGCTGCAGAAGAAAAATATGGCAGTTCTGCTGGAAATTATCAGGAAATAGAAGGTCCTGCTATCGCTCATCAAATACTGGATGAATTCTCCTGTTCGCCGCAATTCATAGCCCGAGTATGTTTTCTCATCGGGCATCACCACACATATAACCAAGTGGATGGTGTTGATTATCAGATTCTTATAGAAGCTGATTTTCTCGTAAATGCATACGAAGATAATCTAACTTCCTCTGCTATCAAAACAGCAGCAGCCCGATTATTCAAAACAAAAAACGGAATGCTGTTATTAAAAACTATATACAATATTTAATTTTTTCTAAGGAGGCTGCATTACTATGATATTTATTTGTTATCCTAAATGTACAACCTGCCAAAAAGCAAAAAAATGGCTGGAAGAAAGAAACATCAGGTTTGATTTTCGTGATATCAAAATCAATAATCCTACAGCAGAAGAATTGCAAAAATGGCACAAGAGCAGCGGTCTTCCTTTAAAACGTTTTTTCAACACCAGTGGTATCCCTTACCGGAAGCTGCAGTTAAAGGAAAAAATCTCCTCCATGAGTGAAAGCGAGCAGTATGCGTTGCTGGCAACAAATGGGATGCTGGTCAAGCGTCCGCTTCTTATCGATGATACAACGGTACTTGTAGGTTTTAAAGAATCGGAATGGGCGGAAAAATTGCAGCAATAAAAAAACGGTTCTGTTTAGTCGTTTGTATACTGACTACGCAGAACCGTTTTATAGTTTATTGGCCGGCTTCTGAAAATTCTTTTTTCATACTATTTCTTACGACTTCATCCGATGCCATCCTCAATATTGTTTTTACCATGATATGGGCACCTTGTAAAATAGTAGATTCTATATTCTTATTTTTTACCATATCGGCAATTTCCCGAGAATGTCCCGGATAGAAAGTATTACCCATAGCAAGCTCTATATGAACAGCCGGACACTGATGACTTACATTGCCAATATCAGAACTTCCGCCATCTCGTTCTTCTTGAAAAGGTATATGCATATCCCGTAAAACCTGCCGGACTACCTCCGTTGCCGTTTCATTCCAAAGCATATCATCAAATGCATATCCCCATTCTGCCACTTCATAGGTCGTTTCTGTGGCAATAGCCGCTCCTTTAAAACAATTCATAACCTTAGCAATAACAGTATCAAGATATTTTCGCTGCGTATGACGAATACAACATTCCACTTCAGAATAATCTGGAACAATATTAGATGCCGTCCCCCCATGAACGATATATGAGCCAATCCGAGTTTCCGGACGTACATGCTGACGCAGCATATCCACTGCATGCAAAGCCAGCATTGCTCCATTCAAAGCATTACGTCCTTGCCAAGGCTGCGCCGCAGCATGCGCCGTCTGTCCATGAAATTTGATACGATAATCGCTCAATGCCAAGAAACGGGAATTAGGGGTTGTCTCATTAGGGGAAACATGAACCATCATAGCCAAATCATATTCTTTAAATATATTTTGTTTGCACATGGCCACCTTGCCACCCCGTAATTCTTCATCAGGTGTACCGATAAGGTCAATATCGACTGGAATATCTTCCATGTCATGAAATGCTGCTGCTGCCAAAAAACTCATAGCTCCATTGGCAGAGTGTCCGCACCCATGTCCAATATCAGGCAATGCATCATACTCGGCTAAAAGAGCAATTTTCATAACCGGATGAATACTGCGTTTAATACTTGCTTTAAATGCGGTTGCTTGTCCATTAAAATGTTCTTCTACCTTCATTCCCAAATCGCAGCATTCTTTTACATACGTCGCACAGGCATGATATTCTTCGCCGGATAATTCCGGATCATTAGCAATTTTTGAATTAATACGGTACGCAGCATTGCTGTGTTTTTTTAAATTTTCTTCCATCGTACTTTCTAAAGACATATCTTCCTCCTGTTAACCGATAATAAACATATATATAGGAATAACAAGCATCCCCAATATAATAGAAATAAAGCTCACCGCCGTGGAATATTCCACATCCGCACCCACAGACTTAGCAACAATAGTCATATTAGTCATAGCTGGCATACTGGCTTGCATGGTAAATACCTTTGCCAACATATCCGTTACAGGAATAAACGGCAGCAAGATAAGTACGCAGACGGGACAAACAACAAACCGACCAATGAGTGCACCGATAACATCTCTGTCCCATGTAATTTGGGTCAACGGAATCGTACTCATTTCTATCCCAATAACAATCAGCGCCATAGGAGTTGCTACATTCCCCACATATTGAAAAGAAGCTATCACAAAATCCGGCAACCGTAAATCGAATAAAGTCATCGCAAGACCAACCAGAAATCCTAATAACGGCGGTGAAAAAACTTTTTTTAAGGCCGGCAGGGAAAGCATTGACATACCCGATTTGCCGGCCATGGTATCATTAACGATGTGATATACGCCAAGCGTCCAAAACATAACGGTATTGGCCATGTAATATAGCATAACGGAAGGAATGCTCTGCGGGCCAAATAAAGCCAGATTAACAGGCAGCCCGATAAAAATCGTATTGGCAATAAAGAAGAACACGATAAACAATCCTTGGCGGTCTTTATGAATATGCAGAATTTTTACAACTATGCGGCCTACAATATAGGCTGCTATAATAGATGCAAAAGGGAGCACTAAATCCGGCGCCATAGCCAGCAAAGATTCTCGGGTAAAATCTTTCTGAATATTGCAAAACAAATATAAAGGAAGAGAAATTTTCATAATGAAACGTGTAAGCAGTGCACTGCTGGCTGTATCAAACCAGTTTTTTTTAGCTAGGACAAAACCGATTCCAATAATAAATAATACTTCGAATATCCCTTGTAAGCCGTGAATAGCTCCTTCCATCTCATCAACCTTCTTTTATTCTATATTGTAGAGCTCCGGCCGTCGATCATAAAACACATTTATTTTATCCCGAATACTTTTGATTACTGAAAAATCTAGATCTGCGGCAACGATTCGTTCCTCATCTTCTCCTTGCGCGATTATTTCGCCCCAAGGATCAATCAGCATCGTATGTCCGCAGAACTTCAGCGTTCCAGAAGTACCGCAGCTATTAACAGCAGCAATAAATACTTGGTTCTCAATCGCACGCGCCTGATTCAGAATTTGCCAATGATTTAATCGCGGATACGGCCAAGCTGCCGGCACAAAAAGAAGCTGAATTCCCGAAAGTGCTGCCTTTCTTATCCATTCACAAAACCGAATATCATAACAAATAACCGATGCCATCTGCACTTCGTCTAAGGAAAAAATATTCATAGTATTTCCTGCAGTAAAAACTTTTTCTTCTTTTCCCGGGGTAAACAAATGTACCTTGTCATAAGATGACACTATAGTCCCCTTCCGATCCACAATAAAGGTAGTATTGTACAACTGCCCCTTACGCTTGTTAGCAACAGAGCCGCCAACAATATTTATGCCGTATGTTTTCGCCAGATTTTCCAGGAACGGTTTCGTCCGCTCCCCGTCTGTATCAGCCAGTGCTTCTACATTGGGGGGGTAAAAAGATGTGTTCCACAATTCCGGCAATACAACACTATCCGTTCCCTGTTGGGCCGCCTTGCGTATCAATCGTTCGGCGGCAGCATAATTAAACTCTATATCTCCTAATTTAACAGCAAATTGTATGGCTGATATTCTCATATATATCCCTCCCGGCAAGTCAGCAGCTTTCAAAAAATTCTTTGATTTCCTGATGTTGTTTCATGCCTTTCAATTCTTCTGCTGTCGGTAACTTAACTTTATCACGATCCACATTGACCAGACAGAGAAATCCCAGCGATTCTCCCTTATTAGCACGAAACTGATGTAGTTCCTGCGGTGCAATAGAAATTACATCTCCGCACTTCACATCGTGTATGTGCTTACCGAGCAGAACCTGGCCTTGTCCTCGGAAAACAACCACCAAATGAACATGTTCATGATGCTCCAGTGTAGAATATCCGCCTGCCTTAACTTCAAAATAACGCAGCTGACAAGGAATATTTCCCATTCCATTGAATAAAACCTGGCGCGTCACATCTTTAAAAGGGCTGCCATCATTCTTATATATCAAACGATCTACATCATCCCAAGAATAATCAGCTTCATGAAAATGACGAATCATATGCATACCGCCTCCATTTTTTATTGATTATTCTATTATAGACGAGGCAGTATACTTACGCAAATGAAAGATATATAAAACATACTATTTCACATGAAATTTATTAGAACTGTTATTTTTTATATAACATACGAGCTGCATTAAGTACACATAAAGCGGCTACTCCGGAATCGGCAAAAACAGCAGCCCACATAGAAGCATACCCAAAAAGTCCCAACACCATAATAATAGCTTTGATGCCAAGTGCAAAAACTATATTTTGCGTTGCAATATCTACCGTTTCACGTGCAATATGCATAGCTTGGGGAACCGCACTCATTTGAGAGTTAAGAAAGACCACATCCGCAGCTTCCACGGCAGCATCTGCCCCACTGCCCATAGCTGCACCTACATCAGCTCCAGCTAAAACCGGAGCATCGTTAATGCCATCACCGACAAACATAACGGGACCATATTTTTTACGCAAAGCTGCCATATGTTCCACTTTATCCTGCGGCAACAGTTTTGCCTTCATTTCATTCATGCCTGTTTGCCGCGCAATATATGCTGCCGCATCCTGCGAATCCCCGGTAAGCATGGCTGTGACTGCACCCAATTCATGAATTTTCCGCACTGCCGCTGCTGCGTCAGGTTTAATGGTATCGGAAATGATAATACGTCCCCAGAAAATATGATCCACCGCAACAAACAATTCTGATCCATATGCCGGATCTTGTATAACCGGAACCATCACATCACAGCGATCCATTAATTTTTTATTACCGCACGAAACGGTACTTCCCATGATTTCAGCAATTATACCTTCTCCTGCTATCTCTTGGTTTTGCACCGTTTTATATAAAACTAAATTTTTATTTTTTGCCGCCATGACAACACTCCGTGCAATCGGATGCAAGGAATGCTGTTCCGCCGAGGCACACATGCGCAATATTTCATCCGATTCCGCCGAGCCTGCCGGTATAATATCTTGTACGGTAAAAACACCTTTTGTTACAGTCCCCGTTTTATCCATAACAACGGCTTTAATGCGTTTCATTTGTTCAACAGCATTGCCGCTTTTAAATAAAATTCCTTGTTTAGAAGCGGCTCCTATCCCTGCAAAAAAAGATAACGGAACGCTAAGTACCAACGCACAAGGACAGCTAATAACTAAAAAAGTCAATGCTATATAAATCCACTGATGCCATTCCCCCGTTATCATCGATGGTATAAACGCCGTCATAACAGCAATCCCTACAACAACCGGCGTATATACGCGGGAAAATCGGGTAATAAAGCGATCTAATTTAGGCTTATTGGCAGCTGCCGTTTCAACCGATTCCAATATTTTAGTAACCATTGATTCTGACAATCTTTTTATAACCTCTATTTTCAGCACTCCAGAAATATTAATACCTCCGGACATTACGCGGTGTCCCTCCTCACACAAAACAGGCACCGGTTCTCCCGTTACGGCTGAGGTATCAATAAAACTGCGTCCTTCAATAACGGTACCATCCAGCGGGATTCTATCCCCCACACGAACCAGCAATATATCTCCTATATCGGCCTCCGCTGCGGGGATCGTTTCCCAATCATTTTTTTTTGTAATCCGCTGCACTGACTGCGGACGCAAATCGACAGCCTTCATAATCTGCCCGCGGCTTTTGTCAACAGCTCGTTCCTCAAAAGCTTCTCCAATTCGGCTAAAAAGCATCACTCCGACAGCTTCCGGATATTCTCCAATTGCAAAAGCGCCCAAGGTAGCGGCCGCCATAAGAAACGTTTCATCAAACGGACGTCCGTGGATCATATTAGACACCGCGGACTGAAGAATATCTTTTCCCAATAGTAAATACGCTATACTATATAAAATGATATCATATGGTTCTGATATTACTCCGGATATAAACGTGAGTAAAAATAAGGCAATTCCCAAACCGCCTATCCAAATATTCCTTTTTTTTTCTGCGTGATCGTGATTACAACAAGAACAATGTGCGGATTCATGATGTTTCACGGAGACATAAACTTCCTCCATAACAGGAATACTATCCTTATTCATATTTTTTCCTCCACTCTGCTATATTTTCTGTATCATTATCATATCATTATTTTAACATATGTTCAAGTGTTCATATGTTTTTTTTTACAGCTACATACGAAAATAATAAATAAGAAAAATTTTCAGCAAATTAAAAAAAGTAACATATTTTTAATTTTAACAAAACTTTTCTATGTTTCCGCTTAGCTTTGATATATAATAAAATAGTATTTATTATTACTGGAAGGAAGGGTTTTTATGAAATTGATGGTAACCGGCATTGGCGGTGTCGGAGGATATATCGCCTCTGTCCTGTGTGCAAATCATAAAGAAGTGACGATCATTGCCCGCAAAAAACGACGCCAAGCATTACAAGAAAAAGGTCTCGTTCTTCACAGTGAACGCATGGGAGAAAAAATCTTTCATCCCACCGTGTTGGAAAATCCTGCCGACATAGGTATTCAGGATGTAATTTTTGTCTGTGTCAAAAATTTTTCACTGCTTGAGGCGTTAACGGCAATTCAGCCTTGCATCAATTCCCACACGATCATTGTACCTATCCTTAACGGCATTGACCACTATGAAACGACCTGCCGCTTTTTAAAAGAAGGAATCGTTGTTAACGCGCTGATATATATTACCGCAGCCTATAACGAGGACTATTCCATTACACAAACCGGCGACTATGCCAGGGTATTAGTTGATGCTCCCAATAAAGAACACGCACAGCATATTGTATCCTTATTAAATCACGTAGGAATTCTTGATTGCTCTATCCCAAAAAACATGGATGTTGAAATGTGGACAAAGTTTATCACCAACTGCGCATATAACACAATTACAGCACGTTACCAATGTACAACCCGGGGACTGTTAACCCCACCGGAACGGCTGCAGGAATTTCATACCCTGATTGAAGAGGCCTGCTTTGTTGCTGAAGCAAAAAACATTCCCATTCCCTATGATTTAGCGGATTCAGTATTTGACCGCATGACGCATCATCGTACCTTAGATGCTACCAGTTCCATGGCACGTGATACCATAGCCCACCTGCCTATCGAATTAGAAACTTTCAGCGGCTATCTAGTAAGGACAGCCCATGAATTAGAGGTTCCTATTCCCCTTTCTGAACGAATGTACAAGGAATTAAAAGAAATGACAAAATAGTCCCATCATAATCGGAGGAATATATCATGAAAATAATGGTAACAGGTATTGGCGGTGTCGGAGGATATTTAGCTTCTGTTCTTTGTGCAAATTACGCAGGTGTAACCCTTATTGCCCGCAAAAAACGTAAAGATGCCTTGCAAAAAAACGGACTTATCCTGCACAGTGATTATTTTGGCGAACACATCGCCTATCCGCGCATTACAGATAATCCAGCAAGTACGGGCATACAAGATATAATTTTTGTCTGTGTTAAAAACTATTCACTGGAAACAGCGGTATCGGCAGTTTTGCCTTGTGTTGCTGACCATACCATTATTGTACTTGTTTTAAACGGAGTCAATCATGCAAACATTGTCCGAAAACTGATAAAAACAGGTCATATAATTGATTCTACCATATATATAAACGCTGCTTACAATAGTGATTATTCTATCCGGCAAATGGGAAAATTTGCCCGAATTTTTATTGGTTCAGACAATAGCTCCTGCAACGAAAAAATTCACACTCTCTTAAATCATCCAGGATTAAAATGTCACATTGTCAAAGATATCCAAGTAGAACTATGGAATAAATACATCACGAATTGTGCATATAATGTTATTACCGCATATTACGAAAGTACTATCGGCGAAGTTTTTAAAAAACCACAACGTCTTACCGAATTTCGCATTTTGATAGAAGAGGCTTATGCTGTAGGAAAAGGCTTAGGCATCAATCTTGATGCGAATCTCATAGACACCATCTACCAACGTGTTGCTGAACAAAAAAACAAAGACACTACCAGTTCACTGGCTCGCGATATAATCGCCCGTCGGCAAAGTGAACTGGATACATTCAGCGGTTATTTGGTGCGAACTGCCAATGAATTAAACATTCCGGTTCCGCTTTCTGAAAAGTTTTATCGTGAAATAAACCAACGAATCAAAGAAATACAATAAAGTAAAGGCGTTCAGGGAAAAATTCCTGAACGCCTTTTTTCTGCAATATATACGTCAATCATCCATTATATTTATTGCTGTTTTAATTTTTTGGATGTTTTTGGTACGGTCTTAATTAAAACATTTCGGCCGTCTTTCACCACTTCAAAAGAAATATCTCCTATGCCATCTTTATAATAGGCCAACTTAATATCCAGCAAGATTTTTCCTACCTTTTCCTGTAAATCAGGGGTAAAGAATTGAGATCGGAAATCCGCCGCGGTCTGCTTCTTTCCTGCCCTATTGACAACGGGCCGTTTACCGGTTTCTTCATCATCCCATCCCGTATTTTCAAACGTAATTTCTTCTTTTATACCTGTCAGCATTTCATTTAACGATCTGTTCTTAGGAATTTTATTTTTTGCCATAATACAACCCTCTATTTTTTCGTGTTATCCGCCTTATCTGAGGCTTCATGCATACTATTTAATGTAATCTTTGAAAACTCTTCCGGTGTACTGTATGTTGCTATTTTCTTAAACCCTACACCCAGTCTGCCGCGATATGCAGCAATGACATTATCCTCTTTATTCATTTCCGCTATGAATATTTCCTGTCCGTCAATGCCGATCAAACGAAATTTCCCACTGGGAGAAATAGTGCGCCAACTGCTATCTGACCCTTTAAACATATATACAACACCCGTTCTTAGATTATCATAGAAAAATATATCTTGATCATAAAATACGGCAATCCGGCCAATATTCTCTGCCTGAACACGAATACGCCGTGTATCATAATTAGCATCTGTACGATAAATACGATACTGATCTTTTCCTACTTCCAACTTCATATAAACGACATTAGTCGCTGTAGAATAAGCTGCATCCGTAATTTTACTATCCCGCGGCGCATCTTCGATAGGCGTATCCAGTTCATGATCCGGATACAGCGGATTATATTGGGCAATATAGACTCCAAATCTCCCGGTTTTACTATCTTTTCCATAAGAAGCAAAAATAGCTAAGTCTCGATCTGGCAGCCATTCAAAGAAGGATACCTTCCGTCCATGCAAGCTAACATGCTGCGGCTCACCCTTTTTACCGGCTTCATAAATATTGACCTGATCCTCCAATATAGTCGCCATAAACCGCTTATCAAAGGAATAATAGGATTGTCCTGTTGGTTCCGCCCCAAAGCCAGCCGCCTCCTGTTGGCTGGTACTACCAATTTGAAAGTCTGAAGTTGGTGCAAAGAGGACTCTATCCAAATAAAAATATACGCCTAACTGAATAGCTATCCCGATGGCAAATGTCAAAAGAACCTTTCCTAGCTTCATACGTTCCTCCTATTTTACGATAAATGCTGTCGGAATCATGCGTTCCCCCAACAAATCGGCCGGTTTATTCACAACCTCACCATTCAAAAACAATGTCGAACTCGATCCGCCATCAAGATTTGCAGCAATATAAGCACCCTGTTCATACATAATGTTTTGCAAATCACGGAGAGTAGCTCCTATAGCGTATCCAGGCTGTCTCCCGTCAATCACCAAAAACAACACGGTGCCATCTTTCCGCTGGCCGATAGCAGTACGCGGACCAACACCCCAGCCTCCATCACCATTCGTAATCATCTTCTGCCCATTGACAATTAACGCCGGTCCAAAGGAAATCCCTTCCTGCACACCCATAGAAATCAATTCTCCCTTACTATAATTACCGGCAAGAAGATTTCCGTCTTTATTAAAACCAATAAATTCATTGACTTCACTGTCACTGGAATCAGCACCAAGCAAAAACTTGCCATTATGTATAATGAAGCCGTAGGGACTACGACCAGTGCCCGTACCATTGGCATCATAAAATCCACCGGCGTTAATAGCCGCCACCGCATTATTTTGTTTAGCAATGTCGCTGGTTGTATCACCTTTTTCTTCCATATTCTCTGCCGTCGCTACCTTTACTCGTTTAGGATCTGGTATTTCCAATAAAAAACCCTTAAATCGGCTGGAATCAATTTTCTGCAGTTTCAATGTGGAATCGGTACGATTCTTAAATTTAAACAATTCTTGTTTTGGCGCTGTACTAATACCACCCAATATTTTATCAATCTCATCCTGAGAAAAAAGCCATGTAATATATTGCGGATGACGACTCTTTAAAATAGCTCCCACAACAGTCCGCTTAATATTGTCAAAGGGACCGAATAAAACAACAAAAGGTGATGTAACCGTAAAAAACAGGAGCAGTACAACAACAAATTTTGCAACTTCTTTGTATTTTTTCATTCTCAACCTCTGAAAAAAAAGATTTGGGACAACACGTTATCGTTGATCGTACTGTTCTGTCGTCACGCGTTGCTTAAAATTAGCGATATCTACAGCATTTCCAATCCATATACGTTTAACAGCATACGGATCATCGCCATATTTCGCCCAGCCGCCGTTCATGGTAAATGCTAATTTAATACCGGCTTTTTTCAAAGCTGCTTCAGCTGCTGGATTATTACCTCCGTAGGGATAACAGAAAAATTCATTTGTGATCCCCAGCTGCTGATACAGTTCTTCCTGACTTTTTTCAATTTCATCAGCTAATATATGTTCCTTCATATCACTCAGCCGATTATGGTGATACCCATGGGAGGCTATAGTCATACCACCTTCCTGCATCGTTTTAATTTGTTTCCATGTAAGCCGCGTGCTTTGATCGGCATCATAGGTAGGAATAAACACAGTACATTTAAATCCGTACTCTTTCATTATCGGCATAACAATAGAATACGTATCAGGATACCCGTCATCAAAAGTCAATACAACCGGTCGCACAGGCACCGGCTTATTATGAACCATATATTCATATAGCTGATTTAAAGAAATGGGATGGAAATCATTATCCTTTAAAAATTTCATCTGCTCCCGCAAATGCGCTTCCGACAATACGGCATCATTATCCTTTACTTCCCCGATCATGTGGTACATGAGAACGGGAATCCCTTTAGGCGGAACAGCCATTTCCACCTGCTTTTGCGAAGTTTCTGCCGGTACTCCGGTATCCGCTTTCTGCGTAGAGGAACCACCACAGCCTGTCAGTATCATACAACTTAACAAGAACAGACAGCTCCATTTCCAAATGCGCAAGATAAGGAACCCTCCTTTGCATAATATTCAGTGCAATAGACATAAAAAAGTTAACGCTAAGTCATATTGTACAAAATTTATGAAATATATGCAAATCCTATACAATACATATAATGTCTATACTTATTTTTCCCTGGCTGCAACAATAGGCAATTCCTTCAGCCGTCCCTCAAAAAAAGCGCGGATAAAGCCAACGGCATCACTCTTCAATGCTCGTTCCGCCTCTACCGAATGGCAGCCGCACTGCGGTGTCAGTAAAAATTCCGGACGATCAATCATTTTCAACATCACCGGACTGGGATGCTCCATCGACAGGACATCTAAAGCCGCACTGCGGATATGACCTTCATCGACAGCATGATATAAGGCCGCTTCATCAACAAGACCGCCTCGGCAGCAATTAATAAACATGCTGCCTTGTTTCATCTGCTCAAATTGTTCTTCTTGAAATATATATTGTGTAGTGTCATTCAAAGGCATATGCAGCGATACAACATCGCATTCCGCTAATAATGCATCTAAATCAACAGGTTTTACACGATTTTTAATCATTATTTTTTCACTGACAAACGGATCATACGCGTCAATACGACATCCAAAGCACTGCATGTGTTCAGCCACAACACGGCCTATATGTCCAAAACCAACAAGACCGATAACCGTATCAGCAACCCGATGTATAGGCCACGCAACAGTTCCATACTGCCACCGAGTATTATTTCTGATATCTTCCTGATATTCTGGAAGCTGGCGTATCAGCGCCAATATCATAGCACATGTATGATCGGCAATATCTTCTATACAATACGATGGATTATGTATTACAGTAACGTGACGTGCCGCTGCGGCAGCTAAATCGACATTATCATATCGTGCAGATAGGATAACTATAAGTTTCAGCTGATCAAGTTTTTCCAGCAAATTTTTCGTAACCGGTTCATCTCGACAGATAAGCACCTGCGCCTCTCTGCATTGTTCAGCTAGTTTATCTTCATTCAAAGCGGGGCAATACGCTACATGCGCAATATCGCCCAAACTCTCGCCAAAATCATCGTCGTCATTATGACCTAACACACTTATGTGATACATTATCACGGCCCCTTTTCCTTATAAAAATTTCATGAAGTTACAAATATACACTTAAATATATATCACAAATCAGCGCAATTATCAACCAAAAAGGAAAAAGAACCTCTTTCTTACTGCGAAAGAAGCTCCTAAAAAACGATATGTCATATATTGATTCCGCTTTTTTTCCGGCTTTGTTCTGATACTATTTCCACACCCGTTACCAACAACATCAACCCCCATAAAAGAGCTCCCGCCTCAGACCAGTTATAATGCATCATGGCTAACATCAGCGGTGTCCCGATTCCGCCGGCACCAACGAGTCCCAACACAGCCGCATCCCGTATATTGATATCAAACCGGTACAACACAGCCGATACATATCTGGGATAAATTTGCGGCAATATAACATATTTTACTTTTCCTAAAAAAGAAACGCCCATAGCAGTATATGCCCGGTACGTACGAAAATCCATATCATCAATAGCAATAATAAAGCGTTTAGCCAGTAACCCAATACTGCATACGGCTAATGTCAAAACTCCGGCAAAAGGTCCCGGTCCCGTAACACGGATCCACATCAGTCCATAAACAAATACAGGTACCGTTCGTATAAAAAGCAATACAAGTCTGGCGAATAAGGCTGCCGGCCAGGGAAATAAACGAAAATTAGCCGTAAAGGAAAATACTGCGGCCATGCACATGCCGGCTAATGTACCTAAAAAAGCAATACAAAAAGTTTCATATAATAAATACGGCACACCGTCATACTCCAACGAAAAAAGCATTCCGAAATCAGGATGAATCATCCCCTCTATAATTGCACGGGCTGCAGAAAAGCCGGAAGTGTCTGTATGGGGAAAGGACAACAGCAGCAATGACGTACCCGCAAAAAAGACCACACTGCCCCATACTGCCAAACGCTCTGTCAATGTCAATTTTCTTGCACCCTTCAACACCCGGCGAAGCCATTCGCTTATTCCTTCCGTACTCAATACTACGACATACAAAAGAAGCAAAATCATACCCACTTGACTATATTGCCGCCACGAAATCTGTTCATTTAAGAGAATGCCAATTCCACCGGCTCCCACATATCCCAAAATAGCAGCATGGCGAACATTGGCTTCCAATATATACAAAACATTTGTCATATATCCCGGCAAAACGGCCGGAAGAATCGTTCTTATAAACGCCCGGGTACGACCACAACCAGCCGCTTCCAAAGTCTGCGCCGTTATGAAAGACATACTCTCTATGTCCTCATATCCCATGCGGGTCATTACGGCAAACGTATACAGCGCAAGCGCTATCGTTCCCGCCAACGTTCCCAGACCCAAAAGGAAGGTACAAAACAAAGCCAAAATAAGGACCGGAATAGTACGTATACAATGAATGAATCCTTTTAAAAGGATTCGCAGCCACCGGTGCTGGTTATTGTATGCATTGGTAACAAAAGCTCCTATAAAGCCGCATATAGCTCCTATCGCGGTCCCTGCCAAGGACATTTGAACAGTCGCCCACAACGGTTGTAAAACGACAGCAGCATAGGCTGTATCCGGCGGCAGCATTGCCCGAAAAATATCGAAAAAGCGACTGCCTCTCTGTATAAGCAAAAAAGCAGAAAAATCCACGGTCTGTCCGGCCGCCACGATGAGCACTATACATAATGCTGCCGCTGCGGCCTTATGTTTGCATATCACGATATACCTCGTCCATACAACTGGACAAAATCCTGTCCTGTCCATTGTTCTGGCGCTGCATCATAATATATTTTTCCCTCTCTAAGTCCAATAATACGATCAGAAAATTTTTTGGCTTGTTCTACATTATGACTATTCATCACGACCGTCAGTCCCTCCTGACGCTGAAGTTTTCGCAGCAAAACAAGAATCTGCTGTGCTGTCATAGGATCTAATGAGGCCACCGGTTCATCAGCCAGCAGTACCTCCGCTTTTTGCAGCAATGCTCTTGCAATGGCTACCCGCTGTTTTTGCCCGCCGCTCAAGGAAGCAGCAAGGGCATGTTCCTGCTCCGCCAAGCCCACCTGCTGCAAAGCAGCTCGTGCCTGCTCTTGAACGCGTGCAGGAAAGTGACCGCTTACTACCCGCCAGATAGGCATATCTGATAAGCATCCGTTCAACACATTTTGCAAACACGTACTTTCTTCAACCAGACAAAAATCTTGAAATACCATTCCCACACGATGCTGCACTTGCCGCCTTTTCTGTCCGTTCAGCGTATCGAAGCGCAGGCCCCCGACCCACACCTCTCCCGATACGGGACAAGCCATATGATTGAACAGCCGCAATAAAGTTGTTTTACCTGCTCCGCTAGGGCCGATTATAGACACGAACTGCCCCTGTTTAATCGTCAGAGTAATGCCGCGCAGAATAAGTTTATGCTTATGATAACTCTGATACACATTTTTCAGTTCTAACATATCCATATAATGTCCTGCCTTATTTCAGTAATTGCTGTACTTGGCGCTCGCCATCATAATTTGCTCGATCGGCCCAATCATAGCCCTTATGCCCAATTGTCTTCAAGACCTCTATTCCTTCCTTAGTCTTACCTATTTCAATAAGGGATTCTCCCAATGCTTTTCGGAAACCTTCATCCTGCATAATTTTAGAATTGTTGCTGACACTTACTGTGTCGTTAAAAATTTTATCAGTTATGGCAATCATGCCTGTCTGTTCCCATATATCCTGCGTCCCACCTAATTTTGTCTGCCAATTTTTAGCCATATTAGCGCGGATATGCGAATAGGCTGTCAAAATATCTACCTGCCCTGAAGCAAGACGTGCTAATGATGTCGTATAAGAATCAGCCTGGACCACATGAGATAAATCAGATATTTTCTTGCCATATTGTTCTTTCAGCCACAAGGACGGATACATATACCCCGATGCCGATGCCGGACTCATGACCGACCAGGTAAGATCATTAAGTTCCTGCCAGGTTGGCTTTTGTCCGTTCTTTACCTTCTGCAGTAATGCCTGTCCCTTCGGGCTGGGCCCTACCATAATGCAGGAACGATAATACTGTGTCAAATCGTCAGTAAATTTTTCCGGCGTTCCATCATTCCATTTCTGCAAATCAGTTGTATCTTTATCAATACCGTTGCGCAGCGCCGTAAGTAAAACGGAAATATCTTTGTCATACAATACATAGGTGGCTCCTGAAATAAAACCCATGTCAGCACTGCCGGCACTCAACGCTTCTCCAACTGCATTATACGAGGTACCGACAGACAAGGTAACTTTCTTTATATTATATCCTTTCTCTTTCATTTTACTTTGTATCATCTTACCAAGCGGCGCAGTATGGGTCTTCATTGTATCGGCATCCTGGTACGGGGAAATCGCAATCTTCAATTCTGCAATATTCTTCCCGTCTCCGCCGGAAGGTGTACTGCTGCAGCCTGTCAGCAAAAGACTCCCCATAAATAACGCCGCCGCAAGTATTCGTATTGTTTTCATACGTAACAATCCTCCTTATATAATTTACAATGTTATAAAAATAACATACCCTCATTTTTTATAAAAAAAAGACGGGTATATACAATACCCGTCTGAACCACCGTAAAATGCGTACCCAAACAGGCATCCGATATCATGTATCGGCGGTCGATGCTGCAAGCATCCTCTCAATCCGTTACACGGATTCCCATCGCATTTCCGGTCATTAATATGTCTTTATATACATATAGCAAGATAAAGGAGCTCCCCCTCGTCTCACAATTAAACCAACGTAAGTATATAGCAGGAAAAACGCACTGTCAAGACAGATTACTGATTCTTATGCAGCATAATATCCAATATCTGTTTATCTGTTTCCTGCATTCCTTTTGTAGCCAAGACCCCGATATTTCGCAGGGACTCATCAACAGTATCTGACACCAGTCCTTCATTTCCACTCACCCGCTTGCCATCAAGGGCCAGCATAACCGAACGAAATGCGGAGCCGGAAGCGGAACCAACCTTCATGGCACAGCTGTTCGCCGCCCCATCACAAACCATTCCCGTAACATCCCCGGTCATAGAAGATAAAGCCCGTGCAGCGGTATCATAATCGCCGGTCATAAGCAGCGCCATGCCGGCAGCTCCCCCCATACTAGAGGTCAATCCACAGCAAAGTGCCGACAATTTAGGTAGAAATCCATGGATATAAATAGCCGTCATATGAGAAAAGGCTAATGCCCGTATCAGCTTTTCTTCCTCTGCCCCTAAATGCCTGGCTACGACAGTAACCGGAACCGTCGCACAAATTCCCTGATTACCGGAACCGGAGTTAGACATAGCCGCATACGGGGCTCCGCCCATACGAGCATCCGCCGCGGCGGTCGTCCGCATTACCACTTGGTTGAAAAGATCGGTTCCAATTAAATTTTTATCAATTTTATCGGCCATGGCATGCCCCATGCCAAGCCCATACTCACCGCTTAAACCGATTTCAGACAATGCATCGTTGAGCGTTGCTGCTTCCTTAATGAAGGAAAGCATCGGTAAAGGTGCCTTAACAGCAAATTCATATATATCATAAAAAGTCAATGAGCGAAGAAATTTGACATCCGGATCGATTTCCGCTGTTTCGTTCTGTGGCAAAGAAAATATTATTTCTTCATCCTTTTTAATAAAAATAATATGTGTGTGGCTGTCGGCAATACAAACTTGTACACAATGTCCCTGTCCATACACATTGGCTTCTGAATACAAAACCTGCGGTACGTCTTTGACAGCCACTGTCGCCAACCCGCTGTCAACCATATTCTTAGCCTCGGTTACTTTATCTTCATGCAAGTTTCCCAGCACCTGCAGCCCGCCTTCCGCATCCCCATCCAGCGCGCCGATAGCGGCTGCCATCTGCAATCCCGGTCTGCCCGTCCCCGGAACAGTTACACCCATGCCATTTTTCATTAAATTCGCCGATACATACGCCTCTACCCGTTCTGCCGGATAGCCAAGATGCTTAGCTGCCACCGCTGCCGCATAAGCTAATGATATCGGCTCCGTACACCCGGTTGCCGGCATAACATTTTTTTTCATGATTTCTATCATTGTTTCCCATTTCATTGTCTGTGTCAATTCTATTCGCTCCTCCTCAAAAAACGCACCCTATACTGCAAGTTATTATCCACGTTAAATATATAACGCAGCTTCTGCTCTGTCAACAGGTTCCACAACAGCGGCATAAAAGAAACTATGTTAATTTGTTAATCAAAATTCCCCTTATGCTTACCTATCGGAATATATCCGCAATACAAAACTCTCCCCCTGCCAGCGCATGAGGAGAGTATTTTTTTTAAATCAACACAGCACAACGAATCGCCCCATCAATGGCTATATGTCAAAATTCGAATATCGTCACGAAGTCTTTTGCGCAAAACAGAAAGCATCCTATCTTTGTTAGGACAGGGAAATCCAATAGGAGATGGGTTATGCAAGAAGATAAAACAATGGTATCACAGCCGTTTTTAACCATATTTTCAGCCCGGGTAATTGCTTTTTTGCCAGGACACCCCCCACAAGTATTTATATTCATCAGTTCAATCTCTTCCTGGCTATCTTGAAACGCTCCCATATGCGCTTTTATCGCTTTCAAACAAAGAGTCGTCCCACACATATCCTCTGTCTGCAAACATCTAATCAAGCCTACTTTCATCTTACCATCTCCCTCTATCACCATATACATCTGCCGTATCATATCATGTTACAGTAAAAAATTGAATAAATAGCCTGTAAAGATAATACCCATTCCAACGACGCTGAAGAAGATAACCAGCAGACGCGGTTTGAGTACCTGTTTTAGAAGAATCGCTTCCGGAAGACTTAACGCGGTCACTGCCATCATGAACGAAAGCGCCGTTCCCATAGAAACACCGGTTCTAGTCAACTCACTGATTAACGGAATAACACCCGCCGCATTGGAGTACAGCGGTATTCCGATCAATACAGCAATGGGAACAGCAAAGGGGTTTTCTTTTCCTGCATACTGCGCCAAGGTTCCCGCCGGAATCCAGCCATGGATAAAACCACCGATAGCAATACCGATGAGAACATAGATCCATATGCGTTTAATTAAATCACGAGTAAAAATCCACGCATCATATAGTCTATTTTTCATATGCGGTTCAACAATTTCCATGCTGGGTATATTTTGCATTTCATAAACATACGCTTCTACAAATTTTTCCATTTTCATTCTGCCGATAATCATCCCCCCTATCATAGCAATAATTTCTCCAGATAAAATATAAATCAACATAATTTTCCAGCCAAATAAACCGTACAGAAGACCTACGGCGATTTCATTTACCATAGGTGCCGCAATCAAAAACGAAAAAGTCACACCTAAGGGAATTCCCGCTTCTACAAACCCGATAAAAAGGGGAACTGCAGAACAAGAACAAAACGGAGTTACGATTCCCAGCAGGGCCGCTAAGACATGTCCGACTACTTGATTTCCTTTTGTATGAGAAAGAATTTTTTTTGTTTTTTCCGGAGGAAAATAACTGCGGATAAATGTAATGGCATAAATAATAACGATCAAAAGTATTAGTATTTTTACTGTATCAAAAATAAAAAAATTAACAGCACTGCCCAATTTACTCTCCGGTAAAAGGCCTAACGCCGTGTAGGTTAAAAAATCAGCGATTACCTGCAGCCAATCAAACATAGTGCCACCTCCTCTTCATCATTATGCATAAAAGTTATTGTTCTTCGACAATATACCGCTTGATTTCTTCTACTGTGCATACCTTCCCCGCCATTTTCACCTTTTCATTGATTACAAGAGCCGGAGTCCGCATGACACCGTATTTCATGATTTCGCGGATATCCTGTACTTTAATAATCATACTATCGACTGGTATTTCATGAACCGCTTTTTGTATATTTTCTTCGAGTCTTCTGCAATTGGTACACCCGGAACCTAATATTTTAATTTCCATAGTTAATAATGCTCCTTCCATATTATACATATAAATAAAATTGCTAAGGCTAAAAAATGAAAACAGGTTTACATGTTTTCCGCTGCGACTACTCATTTAAACACTTTGTATCTTCTTGATACATTTCCATACTTCTTAAATTGTCATACACTAACCTATCCAGAAATGTCAGCCGTTTATCTCCTAATATTGAATAATACGTTCATTACAACTACTTACGATCAGCAGCCAATCCCGTATTCTTAAGATAACAACGATGTCTGGATACTTTAGTCTGCGTAATCTGTAATGTTTCTATAACATCACGTACGCACAGTCCCGTTCATATAATAAATTTTAAATTATTAACCGGGGCCATCAGATAATGCTGTTAACACATTGACTATTTTCTGCATCTATTATCCCCCCTTATGCTTAAATATAATAACTGTATAATCGAATAATCGATTATACAGTTATTATATATTATCCACTAAAAATTTACAAGACAATATGTTACCATTTTTGAAATAATAGAAAAAAACAAGAGTTTCTCATTATCTCAAAAACATTTATTATGCATGGTAAATAAAGATAGAATATAAGGCGGTACCATTTTAAAATTTCAGCAATTTTCAAAATCAATACTAACTCATTTATAATCAAATACACTTAATGCAAAATAATTTACCAATTTTACAAAAACAACCCTCTGCCACTAACAAAGTGTTATTTTTTACACTCATGTGTTAGATTTTATTTCTTGCTTATATTATATACTCCTGTATATCTAGATATACCTACTAGATATCCGCATACATGCACTGTTTTCAGTGTCGTATTATCATCTTTGTACCCTACTAAGTCGTTTCTCAATATTCAACCCTTTATTTTCATCAAAATACCCTCTACACCATTTTTCGGTCCTAATTGATAAAATCAAAAAAGAGCCCACTGGATTTCCCATGAACTCTATTACTATCTATTTCTTGTATTTTTAGTATCCATACAGCTTCTTTACCAATTCGTCAACTCGTCTACTTAACGATACCATTCATTGCGGTACAGTTTCCTCCTTGCTTCTTGGCAAGGTACATTTGCTTATCTGCCATACATATCATTTCTTCTATGGAAATATTCTTAATCGCATTTTCCATATTCACCGTATATATACCTATCGATGTAGAAATGCCTGGTTCTTTATTTTTCCGTAATTGAAGAATTTTAATCCGAATTCCTTCAGCAATCTGATACACAAAGGCTTCCTTCATATTGTTCAAGCATATTATAAATTCATCTCCGCCAAAACGGCACGCCCAGTCCTCTTTCATCCGAATCGTATTACAAAAGATCTTTGCTACATCAGCCAGTACCTGGTCCCCTTCCATATGTCCACAGTCATCATTAATCAATTTAAATTTATCTAAATCAACAAATAAAAGTGATATGGTCTGTTGATTGGCTGTCGCTTCCCGAAGATCTCGGTCCAGCCGAGAGTACATATACTTCTTATTATACAGCCCCGTTAATTTATCCTTAACGATCGTATCATTCATTTGCATAAAAAACTGTTGAAATAAAACCGTTTCCCTATACTCATCATCCTCGATAGTCAAAGCATTCGTCACATCTTTTACCAGTTCCAGTACACTTGGTTTTGCTTTATATAACAGCGGGATTACGGCAACCAGCCACAATTTATGGTGATATTGTACTAACTTATGGAATCCTTTCCCTTCCATATATGCTTTTTCCGCCATACAGCCATCACGTTTACAAGGGTACTCCTTCTCTTGGGAACAAATACAACGTCCATTAAAAAGTGGGAATTTCTTCCTGCTGTAATCAACGATCACTTCTTTAGAAAAAGGATGCACTATTCTAACCACCGTATACAACGAACTTAGAAAAGACATATCCATAACATCCTGTGTATCTTCAATTCTTTGACTACTCATCATAAAAATGATGTCATCTCCTATATCATTATCTATACGTCTGTAATAATACATTATATAATAGGGCAACCAGTTAATGCATCATTTACTATGTCACCTCTTTAGTATAAATTGCAATAATTACTACCTCCACAGTCTGAAATTTATTATACCACGATATAGTAGATTGTATAGCACTATTTATAATATATTTTTTTGACCTTTTTGCGTAGTATCTCTATATAAATACAGCAACTAAAAGGTTTCTTTAAATGAAAAAGCAAAAACCAGGTTCCACTCCTTTCTGTTCATTTTATATATACGGAAAAGGTCGAATACGTGTTGCTGTTCCCTCTTATTATTTCATAACTTTAACACATTGCATTCACCTGTATCTACTGGATATCTACACATATCCGCCTTATTTATCTGAAGCAA
Organism: Megasphaera sp.; assembly: GCA_022649055.1. Classification (GTDB taxonomy): domain Bacteria; phylum Bacillota; class Negativicutes; order Veillonellales; family Megasphaeraceae; genus Megasphaera_A; species Megasphaera_A sueciensis. Next base: position 10,187 of record JALCNL010000018.1, on the reverse strand, counting down.
CTAATCAAATTATTAGCTACTTTTAATACAGCAAATATCGTTGAAGTAAACTATTATAAAATATAAATATAAATTCTGACTACGGATAAGAGTCACTATAACATGATAAAAATTACATACCATGATTTTTCTAACGGTCCCATTGAACAATGTTGTAATCTTTGCAACGCTCGTATGTATCTTCAAGCTGAACGAAGTAAAAAACACACAATGGTCCTCCGTTCCATGAATTTTGACACTTGTTTAAACCTTCCTTCGAAAATGCCGAGAAACGTTTTCTATACATGGCATACGACGATGTAAAACCAAGATGTACATTATCTTTTTGTACATGTTTCCAATGGAAACAATGCTGATACTTTTTATAAAAAATATGGCTTTCATTTTAGTCATGATGTTTTTCAAGACATGATCGATGCCTATATACAGAAGTTGTAATAAACTCCCAAATCGAATACTATCTTCTTCAGATATAAAGCTGAATAGTATTTTTCAAAAGATATAGTAGAATGTAAGCAAGCTATCCATATTTCACTCCTTATTCGTTTGCTTGATACTGGCTGTTTCGGAGTTTTAACGGCCTTTTTCACTTTTGTGAACTTAATTGTACTCTATCATCACAGCCAACGTTGCGAGTAATCCAAAGAGATAAGTCATTGTCATCGGAATGTGAATATTTATCCACAGATTAGCTTAATCAAAAAAATATGAACCATTTTATTCTTTATAAAAATAAAAACCAAGTTTTACCTCTTATCGATGTTTGCTATACTTTTTATCTCACATTCTTTCTTGAATTAACTCTCCTAAAATATGAAAACCAGCTTCAACTTGTTGTAGTGAAAGTAAAGAGAAACTAATTCGTATATGACTTTGATCTATATGTCGCGGATAAAAATCATCGCCACAGGCAATATATACGTGATTCTTTTCCGCTTGTAAACAAAATTCTTTAGCCAATATTTTTTGAGGCAATCGTATCCAAAAAGATAACCCTCCTTGTGGATTTTGTACAATTACTTTGTCTGAAAATGCATGTTGCGCTACTTGATAAGCAAAATCAAATTGTGCCTTATATATCTTACGAATGTGTGCAATATGTTCCTGCCAAACACCTTCCCGCAGATATAAATCAAAAACACGCTGTGTCAAACCAGAGGTAGATATATCTGTTATATATTTAATTTTCAAAATCCGTTCTGCTAAATATTCCGGTATACACAAAAACGCCAATCGCAGTCCCGGCATAAACATTTTTGAAAAACTTTTGATATATATAACCCTATCATCTCGATCTAACGCCTTCAAGGGAGCTAATGGACTGGTACGAAAAGATAACTCACTGAGATAATCATCTTCTAATATACATACATCATAATACCGCATCAATTCCATAAAACGATTACGTTTTTCTATGCTATACGATATGCCTGTCGGATTCTGTAATATTGGCATCACATATATTAGTTTCGGACGAAAACGTTGAAGATATTTCTCCAATTTTATCACATCTATGCCATCTGGTTCCATCGGGATGTCAATAACTTTAGCACCTGCTGAGCGAAAAGCTGCAATAGCACCCGGATACGTCGGTGATTCTGTAAACACATAATCCCCATGATTTAAAAGAGCTCTGACAACAATATCTATTCCCTGTTGAGCACCAGAAATAACCTGTATATTTTTTGCACTTGTAGAAACATGGCGCTCTTTCAAATAAGTTACAACCGATTCCCGCAATGGTAAAAAACCTTGACTTTCTTCATAACTAAAAGTTTTTCCTTTATCACGATCTAATACTTTTATCACTAATTCTTTAAACTTTTTAATAGAAATAACATCCGGATTCAAAGCAATACTGCGCATATTAATCATGTCTCCATTTTGTTTGTTTTCCCATCCCTCTTCTAATAAGGTGCAATCCGCCATGACAGTTCCCATATCCAATTCCATCAGAGAGGTTTTTTCAGCAATATAACTGCCACTTCCACCATGAGAAATGACATACCCACTTTTTTCTAATTCTTTATATGCATTCACTACGGTTCCCGGATTAATAGATAAATATTGGGAAAATTTTCGTACTGAAGGCAATCGATACCCCGGTGCTAATACGCGTGAATGGATAAGTTCAATAATTTGATTATATAATTGAACATATAATGCATTTTTTTCATTCTTCGTCAACTGTATCGATACAAATTGATTAAATTCATTAGTCATATTGAATTTTTCTTCCTTTTCTTGTAGAATAGTAAAAATTTACCAAAATACAAATAAATTGTACTGATACAATTTATTTTAGTAAATTTTTACTATTTGTCAAGAAAAGAGGTATCTCATAATGGAAAATCGATATGAATTGAACAAAAATCTGGCACAAATGTTAAAAGGCGGCGTTATTATGGATGTCACCAATGTAGAACAAGCAAAAATAGCAGAAGATTCCGGTGCAAGTGCCGTCATGGCATTGGAACGTGTCCCTGCCGATATCCGTCGTGAAGGAGGCGTTGCACGTATGTCTGATCCAAAAATGGTTAGAGAAATCAAAGAGTCTGTATCCATTCCTGTTATGGCTAAAGTACGTATTGGTCACTTTGTAGAAGCTCAAATTCTACAAGCCATCGGTATTGATTATATTGATGAATCAGAAGTGTTAACACCAGCTGACGATGTCAACCACATTAATAAAGCGGCTTTCCAAATTCCATTTGTGTGTGGAGCTCGTAACCTAGGAGAGGCCTTGCGACGCATAGGTGAAGGTGCCTCCATGATTCGTACAAAGGGAGAAGCCGGCACAGGTAATATCATCGAAGCCGTTCGTCATATGCGTACTATGACAGTTGATATACACCGTGTCCAATTTTCCACACCCATGGAATTAATGCATCTTGCCAAAGAAATGGGAGCTCCGTTTGCTCTCATTCAGTATGTACATGAAAAAGGCACCCTTCCCGTTGTTAATTTTGCTGCCGGTGGCATTGCTACTCCCGCAGATGCGGCCCTGATGATGCAGCTTGGCGTGGATGGTGTTTTTGTTGGTTCAGGTATCTTTAAGTCAGGAAATCCTGCAAAAAGGGCAAAAGCCATTGTCAAAGCGACAACTTTTTACGATGATCCGGAAAAATTGGCGGCTCTTTCCGAAAACTTAGGAGAAGCTATGGTCGGAATCAATATTGATACTCTTTCCTCTAATGAACGACTGGCTAACAGAGGATGGTAGCGATGAAAACAATCGGTGTATTAGCAATGCAAGGTGCTGTATCAGAACACTTAGAAAAACTCTATGCCCTTGGTATCCAAGGGCATAGAGTTCGAACTGAAACTGACTTAAATAATATTGACGGACTTATTTTACCTGGCGGCGAATCCACTGTAATGGGCAAACTTTTAGAAGCATTTAATCTCCTTCTCCCGTTAACACGTCAAATCGAGGAAGGTCTTCCCGTTTGGGGTACATGTGCCGGTCTCATTCTCTTAGCAAAAACAATTATAGGTCAAGAAAAAACATATTTGAGTACCATGAATATCACAGTTCGTCGTAATGCTTACGGCAGTCAAATGGAAAGTTTTATCACACAAAAAACAATTTTTCCTGTCTCTACACATAAAATACCACTTGTATTTATTCGGGCCCCTTATATAGAATCTGTCAAACCGGATGTCACCATTCTCACAAAAGTCAATGGAAAGATTGTAGCTGCTAAACAAAAAAACATGTTGGCTACTTCATTTCATCCAGAACTTACAAAAGATATCAGTTTTCATCACTACTTTGTTTCCTTGTGCTAATATAATACTCGCATCTGCTAACGTATATTCCCTAGTTTGTAAAGATTATTTATCTGATCCCAAAGCGTCACGCTGGAAATAGGCTGAGTGATACATTAATGAACCATTCATACAAACTATCTATTTTGGTCTACTTTTTTTGAAATACCTCATTAGCAGTACGCAGGCAATGTAATATCCGAGGAAAACCTATATATGGATTCATCGTCGTAATCGCGCCTATAACTTTATCTTGTGCAGCCCCTTATCAAATCGATTGCCATCATTGATTGTACTTTGTTTGTCTAATGGAAGGACAATACCATTTTTCTGAAACACCTGATCCATGACCGGTATAGTTTCTACTACTTTTGAGAAACCGACATATGGTGCTAATTGGTATACAGATTCCCGTATTTCCAGCGGTGTCACTCTATCTTGGATCGCACCTTGAACACTCCTTTGAAACAATACCGTATCTTGATTCGTTACCAGCACCGCCAGCGTAACGAGATGCTGTTCCTTTATTGCGATTTTGACTTGTTGCACAATATCTCCGTAAACATACTTTTTCATTATCGCTGTCAGTTCAGGATCAGTCTTTTCAATACCCAAGCCCTGTTTTCCCATCATAGTGGCATGATTTTTATTTACTACGCTAGTCCGACTATTGCTATCCATCGTATCACCACTGAAAATTTGAGCGAAACTACCGCCCCCCATATTGAATAAACTTGTACGAATCAGACTCAACTGCATCGTCTTCTTCCATATCCTATTTTTTACCCTTTATTTCCCTTTCAACCAATTAAGGACTTCTGTAGTACTTACTCCGCCGCTAAAACGAATACCTACCTGCCAAGTTCCTGTACCTGCCGCTTTAGCTAAGTTCGTACCACTTGTACCCAACGGACTCGAACTGGACGTGCAGAACGGAATGACTTCTTTACCTCCGAAATTATGATGTTCAACAAACGTATAGACTACGTGTGGTGCCTGCTGCCACCAGAGTGGATAGCCGATGTAAACTGTATCATACGAATCCCAGTTTTCTACATCCCCCTCATATGTCGGGCGTAAGTCAGGTTGCCCATGTTCTTTCATGACACGACTGTCTGTATTTCGATAATTCAGATTTTCTTCTGTATACGACTGCGACGGTTTTATTGCAAAAAGTGCAGCATTTTTCTGATTGGCAATCGTTTCCGCTACGCGTTTTGTATTACCACTCGCCGAAAAATAAACCACCAAAATTTTTCCATCGCTTGACGTTACTTTCGAATCGACCTTCTGACTTTGCATTGTTTCAGGTACACTTCCACAAGCAATTAACGTCACTACTCCAGTGAATATTAATAACCCTGCTAAAATTTTTTTCCACATTGCATATGCTCCCTAATAAACAGCAACAATATCACACTTATCTTAAATTCTCTCATTCATAACAGTCCTGATAAATTCCTCATATTCACCTATATATCACAAAAAACATTAAAATAATCTTAAATTAGTTATTATCCACTTTACGCAGTACCTATCAATAATTCATCCCCACAGTAATAAAGGTAATAGAAATACCGAATCTCTACACCGTTTTATAACGAGATATTGTTTAGATATTTGGTTTATAACTGATAATCATTTCTACAAGTTTTGGATCATAATGAGAAAAAAACAAACTTTGCTCTTCATCTATTTTTGTTATATGCTGCATATCTTCTTCTGCCAACACAAAATCAAATATATCAAAATTTTGTTTCATACGATTAAACTCTAATCAAAAGTATCACTTAGAACACACTCCATCGCAAGTATTTTCCTTAAATATATGAAATATCAGGATTTTTCATTCCCGGAAATATATTTTCCCCCATTATAGCAATAGCATAGCCATTGTATCAAAGACATCCTATGCTTTCAATACAAATGATTATTACTATGACCATCGATACATTTTTTATATCACACTACCATGTGCTGTATAATAATGCGCAGGATATCCTATAAAATTTTTAACTGATACATCTTTATATTAAACCACAGGAGTTGCAATCATCATATTAAAGTCATTAACAAAAAGGGACTTTCTACCATCATAAAAAATGTATTAAATTCTTCACATAACTTTCTTTAAGACAAAATGTATTGTTTCACTTGCATAATCCAGTTATCAATCTCAGAAGATGCTGTCATCAGATGATTTCCTTCATTAGAGTCAAATCTGATTTCCATTTCGCCTAAAGATTTAGCACCTTCACAAACTTTTTTACATATTTAATGACGTGTCCAGGCCATCGCGTGTGCCATAGAATACCACCATGTGGAAGTCTCTACAACAATTAACACGTTATTCATATGTTCTCCTTATTTTTTACAAAAGTTTATTATATTCCTTTATATCTACAGGTTCGAGCCATTCGTTACATGCTCCTTCAGCGGGAACTTCAATTGCTACATGTGCAAACCAACTATTTTTAGCTGCACCATGCCAATGTTTAACTTCTGGCGCAATAGTAACCACATCCCCCTGATGCAATTCTTGTGCGTCTTTCCCCCATTCTTGATAATAACCACGCCCCGCGGTACAAAGAAGGATTTGTCCTCCTTTGTGGTGAATATGCCAATTATTTCGACAGCCGGGTTCAAATGTTACATTTCCAATAAAAACGAGGTCTGTTGAAAGCATATTTAAATAACTTTGACCTATAAAATATCGTGCAAAAGCATCATTTTTCGCTCCCATAGGAAATATACTGAACTGTTCGTTATCCATAAAATTCTCCTTTTCCCAAATATCTTATATCATTAATATACTATTTAAAACATAAACGATTGCTTACTATATCAATTGCTATGCCGCGGAAAATACACACAAAATAGATTCGATTGAAAATATTCTTTATTCCGATAGTTTAATAAATTCTTTTTTTATGCATTATTTAATGCCCCCACTATAGCATGCGGTACCTATAATTAATCCAGAATTTTTTACATCTTCCTCTGTTAGAATCACGTCTAACACCCCAACTACATCATCAAGATATTTAATTTTTGATACTCCGACAATAGGAGAAGCCATTCCTTTTGCAAATTGCCGTGCCAGTGCAATCTGTGTCATCGTCACATTATATTTTTCCGCAATTTCCCCGACTCTGTCCACTATTTTTTTATCTGTTTTTTCTGTTGCATCCTATTTTTAAACTGCAACTTTATCAGTCTGACTCCGTTCTGAATTAGAATGCCATTGAGATCTTGAAAACCTGCCAGATGCTAATGGACTGTAAGGAGTAAAAACAACTTCATATTTCCTGCAAATAGATATCAGTTCGCATTCATCCTCTCTACAGTAAATTATAGTGATTTTGCATAGTTACAAATTTTGTCCATCCCCCTTTTTCAGCCACAACCTGCATAGTATGAAACTGATAACCATACATGCAGAAACTCCAGGATTTAGCACTTTTCCTGCCCTTACTAGACTGTCAAGTGTTTCCATTGTTTTTTCTGGGAGTATCATAATCAAATCAATAAATAATATACAAATCCACATAATCAGTCCCTAATCGGTTTAAGGACTAATCAATTTTTTGGTTAATTACTTTTCTAGATAATCTTCCTTGATGCAACCTGCTTAATTTATCAACACTAAAAAACACCTTGGTAGCTAAAAAAATATCATCCCGTTTAAATTTTTTTAATTACCCACCCCACAGATTCTTTGCTCGTTCCAGCAGAATAACAGTTAACTGTATCAAAAAAATTGATGCCCAACTCAAACGCATGTCTCATAGCTTCTTCACTTTCTTCATAATCAAGTGTCCCACCTAGAAAAATCGTAATAATATAATAGTTTAGTCAAATATGTCTATCTCAAAATGTAGAATAAAAATATATACTTTTACTAAAACTACTTTCAACACAAGAGAATTATAACTTCGTATTATAATATTTTCATGTATAAAATTGATAAAATCTAGCATAGAAACATTCTTCAATATAAAAAAATATTTAAATTTACTTTCATTTATCAACTCCGTTAATACAAGCAGGATGTTCTCACAAATTCAGCATAACACTTAAAGTTCACTACAAGTCAAGAAAAAAATTGCATTATTCTATGCCCGTCAATATAATGCAATACGTTATTGCTTATATAACAACTCATTGACAAAAATTTTACTTTGATGATATATAATTGTACGAATTATTCAGACGCAAAAACTAATAACGACTTAACATCAGGTATTTTCAATTTATTGCAATCTCATTACTGCCATAATATTTTTTACTTTTTAAATTTTAGCATTTTTTCAAAAAAATAAGCTATACGCGGTCTGTCTTTCGAGCTCAAAACCTTTTTGGCACTTTCCCAGTTTAACATATTTATTTCTTCTTATATTTAAGGCAACAAAAAAGCACTCCCTGCTGAATGCTTGCGGTGGAAAGGTTTATCCATTCCAGCCTTTCCAAAAGGGAAGTTTAAATAATCAGTCTGGTTCTAATTATTTATTCCTTAATATTTAAATTATTATCATACAAGTTACTAAATTTATATTTATAGTTTTATTTAATACTGTATTCATTTTAGAGTCAAGTTATGTTCGCAAAAACCACCAAACTTCAAATAGAGGTTACACAATTTTTGATAAGAGAAGTTCCATAATAATTTTGAGATTCATGTAGGAACGTCTGCTAGACCAATCTTCATTGTATTCCATGAGATAACTTGTCATTGATCGGACGTACGAATCCATGCTGGGAAATATTCCAACAACCTTCATGCGACGGCGTATTTCTTTGTTGAGCCGTTCCAATAGATTTTTTGAGGATATCTTCCTAGCATCCCTTTCTCGAAAACCCAAAATTTAAAGAGAATCTTCCAATCCGTCCTACAATGTCAAAATGGTTCGTGGATATTGCGCTTCATAGTCATTTATCAGTGCGTTTGCATATTTCTGAGCACTTTCGTAGTCTGGCTGCAGCCAAATTTGTTTGAGTTTTTCCGCAAATGGTTTCTTGTTTTTACCAGAAACAGATGCCAGTATATTACGCATAAAATGAACGTTGCAGCTTTGCCAAGAGCACCAATAAAGGCCTCTGACAGCTTTTACTAAACCTTTTGTGCATCCGATACCACCAGACATACCTGTTCTACTCCTCGTTCTTTTACCTAATCAAATACATGGGGATAAGTAGCTTCGTAATAACGGAAACTTGCCCCCGTGAAATGGATTTCATGCCCAGACTTGATGTTAATGTATCGATTTTTCGAGTGGAAACACCATTCACATATACTTCTCGGATTACATTCATGAGAGTGGTCTCCGAGCGTTTGTTTGAGTCTACAAAGAAGGGAATCTATCCGCCGTTCCTGATTTTGGGAACCATTCAATATATCGTTCCCATTCTTGTATCGAAACGGCGAACGCAATAGCCTGATCGGTACCCTTGCCGCTCTTTGTTTCGTTCTGATTTTTCTGCACAAAGTTTACTGTCTGCTTCAGCTTCCATCAGTCGTTCACAGAGCCATTTCAGCATAGACTGCATGGAAATCTTCATCTGAGATAAATTTTAATAGCATTTTTCAAAAGATACGGTAGAATTTTGGTAAGCCACCAATTTCTTGCTCCTTATTTTTTTTCGATACTCACTTTTTCGGAGTTTTGATGGTTTTTCCTTTTTTTACTTTTGCGAACTCAATTGTACTCTATCTTTAATTATTCGGACTGTACTATCAAAATAGTACAGTCCGAATGTGCTATTTTATATCGATTAAAACTATTTATACAATTTTTTTTTGGTAACCCAAATATCTGTTTATCAATAACAATGAAATCCGCATTATACTTTTTTGCTGCTGATAAAATTATTGAACCAATGGAGCCAATTTCAATTACTCCTTTAACTTTTATACCTTGTGGAACTATTGTGGAAATTTCTTTTAATATTTTTTCTCCTTGTTTTTCTATTCCTAATTCAATCTGCTCTATATTAGCAGACTGATAAAACTTAGAAATAACAAGTGCTATATTCACCACATAGACTAACGTAATTATTGTTTCAAAAGCATTGGCCATTATAATGGCATGTTCTAATACTTGTTTTGTATTAATTTCTTCATTAATAAGCACAATGATATTTTGATATTTTTTCATAGTAATTACTTCCTCTATTAAATTACCTTATATCATCTAAAAATATCTGATTTAAACCTTTAAATCAAATATTTTTCCCGGATTTAGAACATCATTAGGGTCAAGAGCTTTTTTTATGGTGCGCATCATATCTAGTTCATCTGGGTCCGTAAATTGTTCCATTAAATGTTTCCGCTTAAAGCCAATGCCATGTTCCCCCGAAAGTCGTCCACCTATACTATAAATAAAAGTATATAATTCTTGTTGCATATTCTTTACATT
>JALCNL010000017.1 GCA_022649055.1 Megasphaera sp. | reverse complement strand
TTTAGGATAGCCTTATATTGTTGTTATACTGTATGATTCCCATTAATTACGTTAATTATTATACCACATTTACGTTATATCGTCAAAAAAACAACGACTTCTAACATGTTTTGAAGTCGTTGTTTTTACAATATTTATATTAAAATTTATTTTCTTTTGCCGCACCTTCAACAGCAACCGCCACCGCCACAGAAGCTCCCACCATAGGATTATTCCCCATACCCAGAAATCCCATCATTTCCACATGAGCAGGGACAGAAGAAGAACCAGCAAACTGTGCATCTGAATGCATACGGCCCATAGTGTCCGTCATACCATAAGATGCCGGTCCTGCTGCCATATTGTCCGGATGAAGCGTTCGGCCTGTGCCGCCGCCGGAAGCTACGGAAAAATATTTTTTCCCCATTTCAATGCATTCTTTTTTATACGTGCCAGCTACAGGATGCTGAAATCGCGTCGGATTCGTAGAATTACCCGTAATAGATACATCCACACCAGCATAATGCATGATTGCAACACCTTCACGAACATCATCAGCTCCAAAACAGCAAACATCCGCACGTTCACCTTTAGAGTAAGGAATTTCTCTAACAATTGCAAGCTTTCCGGTCACATAATCAAATTGCGTCTGCACATAAGTAAATCCATTGATACGAGAAATAATTTGAGCCGCATCTTTTCCCAGTCCATTAAGTATTACTCTAAGCGGAACTTTACGCGCTTTATTGGCATTGCGAACAATACCAATGGCACCTTCTGCCGCTGCAAAAGATTCATGCCCCGCTAAAAAAGCAAAACACATGGTTTCATCTTTTAACAACATGGATGCCAAATTACCATGACCTAATCCAACCTTGCGATCATCCGCTACAGATCCGGGAATACAAAACGCTTGTAATCCAATCCCAATAGCGGAAGCGGCTTTCACAGCAGTACGACAATTTTTTTTAATAGCAATTGCCGCCCCTACAGTATATGCCCATCCAGCATTTTCAAAAGCAATCGGTTGGATTTCTTTTACGATCGTATATGGATCAATCCCTGCTTCTGCACAAATATCTCGGCATTCTTCCACGCTATGTATACCGTACTCCCTCAACACTTCGAGAATTTTATCGATTCTTCTATCATAGCTTTCGAATAGTTCCATGTTTAAACCCTCCTATTGTTCTCTTGGATCGATATATGAATATGCTTCCTCAAAACGGCCATAATGCCCTTTTGCTTTTTCCATTGCCTCTGCCGGTTCCATACCTTTTTTTATAGCTTCCATCATTTTTCCAAGATGAATAAATTCATAACCGATCACTTGTTTTTCTTCATCAAGAGCCATTCTGGTAACATATCCTTCCGTAAGCTCTAAATACCGAGTCCCTTTTTTATTTGTTCCAAACATAGTTCCTATTTGACTGCGCATACCTTTTCCTAAATCATCAAGACTGGCTCCGATAGGAAGTCCCCCTTCAGAAAAAGCGGTTTGTGTGCGGCCATACACAATCTGCAAGAAAAGTTCGCGCATAGCAACATTAATAGCATCACAGACAAGATCCGTATTCAGTGCTTCAAGTAATGTCTTGCCCGGTAAAATCTCCGAAGCCATTGCCGCCGAATGTGTCATCCCTGAGCACCCGATAGTTTCTACAAGTGCTTCCTCTATAATACCATCCTTTACATTTAATGTTAGTTTGCAAGCACCCTGCTGCGGGGCACACCAGCCAATGCCATGCGTCAACCCATTAATATCTTTTATTTCTTTAGCTTGTACCCATTTTCCTTCTTCTGGAATTGGTGCCGGTCCATGATATGCACCCTTTTTAATAGAGCACATGTTCTTTACTTCCGTTGAATATAACATAATTTATATTTCCCTCCCTAGAATATATACCCATCACAAAACAAACTTCAATTTTTCAACTGCTTAAAAATATCTTTAAATGTCTGTTTATGCATACTTCCTTTACGCCATAAAAAAGAAAACGCATGTCGCACATTAAAATGACGGATAGGAACTTGACGCAGCAATCCTTGTTCCAGTTCCCTGCGGACAGAATGTTCATATAAAAAGGCGACTCCACAATTACGAGAAACCATCTCTTTTATTGCCTTAGGACTACCGGCTTCTACTCGATGTGCAAAATCTTCTATTGTTAAATTGTGTTCTGCCAAATGCCGTTCTAGCAAATCTCGGGCCCCAGCCCCTTTTTCACGAATAATAATACGCATTTTTAATAAATCTTTCCAAACCGTAATATCTTCTGCTGGGTAATCGGGTCCACATACAGCAATCAAGGGTTCTTCAGCAAAAGGCAGCGTATCATATTCACACACTTCAAAAAAACCTTCAACAATAGCAAAATCAATTTTTCCTTCATCTACTAATTTTAATAGATATTCCGTATCAGCAATCTCTAAACGTAAATTTAAATTAGGGTTGCGGTTCAAAAAACGCGCTAACTTGTCAACAATACAAAACTCCCCAATAGTATGCGTAGCTCCCATTGCAATCGACTTATTGTTGCGTTGTAAATCCTGAAGCCGTTGTTTCAACATAGAATCATCATGCCGAATCGTTGCCGCTGCATTCAAAAGGATGTGACCTGCTTGTGTCAGTGCAAGATGTTTCCCTGTATAACTAAACAGCTTAGCTCCATATTCTTTCTCCAGATAACGTATATGTTGAGATACGGCTGGCTGGGTAATGCGTAATTCTGCCGCTGCTTTAGTATAATTCATGTGGCGGCAAACACATAGAAACGTATGAATACGAAAATCCAGCATAGTTGCCATCCTTTCAAATAATCATTTTATTCTAATTTTAATAGTTCCATAAGAATATTTTATGATATTTACCTAAAAATGGCAAGTTAATTTAATTATTGGGACAATTATAATCCCTATGGATACTTTTTGCAACCCTATTTTGCATCATGTCCATAATTTTATAAAACTAAGAGTAGACCATTCTCCTCCCAAAACACCATACCAAAACAAAATATAGCTTTGTTTTTAAAAATTCTGCTTTCTTTAAGCGCTTAATATGACATATTATATTTCTATGTATAGTGTAACAAAAAAAATGATACCTTTATATGTTATATCAAATAGATACTATTAAAATTCTTTATTCTATATAACTATGATTATCCGATATAATACATAATAAATATAAATTTATGTCTGTATTCGCTCATTTTCATCAATTATTATACTTATATTTTCTAACCATTATTCAAAAAAACAGACTTCAGATATTCCTGTATCTGAAGTCTGTTAAAAAAAACATGGCTATATATCAATTCTAAAAATACATTTTCCGTTTTCAAAGGTAATTTTTTGTATTTCTTCCAGTTTCATCCCTCGAAGTCTCGCTAACTCAGCGGCTACGTATTTTACATATGCGGGCTCGTTTCGTCTGCCGCGAAATGGCGGCGGCGTAAGATAGGGACAATCGGTTTCAATTAAAATTCTATCCAGCGGAATCTCTGAAGCAATACGTTTCAATTTTTGTGACTTTGGAAAAACCATAGTACCCGTAAAACCGATATAAAATCCCATTTTTAACAATTCCTGTGCCATTTCTAAGCTGCCTGAGTAACAATGAAAAACACCCTGCAGTCCCTTGCCATATTGACGCAGGATATTCATGGTGTCCCCATGTGCTTCCCGATCATGAATATCGATAGGGATATTGTATTCAACCGCTAGTTTTACCTGTTCAATAAATACCTTTTGCTGCACTTCATGTGAAGGCTCCGGCCAATGATAATCCAACCCAACTTCTCCTATTGCAACAATTTTCTTTTCAGTTTCAAGCCATTTTCGAATTTGCGTAAAACTTTCAGAATCAGCACTAGCAGCATCTTCCGGATGAATACCGACAGCCGCATATACCTGCGTATATTGGCGGCTCATGGCAACTGCTTCTGCTGATGTACGTATATCTGTTCCCGGACACATCATTACTCTTACACCAGCATCAAAAGCGCGCTGTAACATTGCCTGCCGATCTACATCATACGATGTGTCATTAATATGGCAATGCGTATCAAACAACATTTACCTCACCCGGCTTCCCGGAGCCATACCATCAACAAATGCAACTTGCAGCTTGCCATCCCCGTCTGAAGCAGCTAACAGCATGCCTTTTGATTCTACTCCACAAAGTTTTGCCGCTTTTAAATTTGTTACGCAGATAATACAATGTCCAATAAGATCTTCTGGTTTGTAGAACTGGGAAATTCCGCTAACAACGATACGCTGTTCGGTTCCAAGATCCAGACTTAACTTCAAAAGTTTAGAAGTTTTAGGAATTTTTTCACAAGCTAAAACCTTCGCTACACGTAAATCCACTTTCCCAAAATCATCGATTTCAATTTCCGGCTTAAATACTTCTTTTGCCGCAGTACAAACAAGTTTTGCCGCCTCACTTTCTTCAGTTTCTTCAGGTAATTCAAATCTTGGAAAAAGTGCCGCTCCTTTGGATATCTTGGTATCTGCCGGATATTGTCCCCATACTTGTGCCGTCTGCAATGTCGCATTTGAAAAATCGCCAAGACCAAGCTGCTGCCACATTTTTTCAGCACTGGACGGAATATAAGGACTAACGAGAATAGCTATAATCCGTAAAGAATCCATTAGATTATACAACACGGTTTCCAAGCGTTTTTGCTTTTGATTATCTTTAGCCAGTACCCATGGCATTGTTTCATCAATATACTTATTGGAACGTCGAATAAGTACCCATACATCATTGATGGCGTCATTAATTTTCATATCATCCATAAAAATTTCAAAACGTTTTGCGGTATCAACCCCACAAGCCGACAAATCATCATCGACCGTTTCCGCAATGGAAGGAGCCGCAACAACACCGCCTTCATATTTTTCTACCATAGTCAAGGTTCGTTGCAGCAAATTTCCAAGATCATTTGCCAAATCTGCATTAATACGGCGAATGAAAGAAGGAAGTGAAAAATTACCATCCTGCCCTAATCGAATTTCTTTTAAGAGATAATAACGAAGCGGATCTGCTCCATACTTTTCAATAAGTGGAATAGGATCAACAACATTACCTAAGGATTTACTCATTTTCGTACCATCAACAATAAGCCAACCATGTCCAAAAACTTTTTTGGGAAGAGGCAATCCGCAACTCATAAGCATGATTGGCCATATAATAGAGTGGAATCGAACAATTTCCTTTCCAACCAAGTGCAAATCTGCCGGCCAAAGTTCTTTAAATCGTTCCGGATTATCATGATACCCAGCTGCCGTAATATAATTGACCAATGCATCAAACCACACATATACAACATGCTTAGGATCCCACGGAACTTTAATTCCCCAATCAAAAGACGTGCGGGAAACGCAAAGATCTTCCAGACCGCTTTTAACAAAAGCAATCATTTCATTGCGCCGCGATTCTGGCTGGATAAAGTCAGGATTTTCATCAATAAACGCAAGCCAGCGGTCAGCATATTTACTCATTTTAAGAAAATAGCTTTCTTCTTTAACAAGTTCCAACGGACGACCACAGTCTGGACAAATATGTTTTCCTTCCGGAAGTTTATTTTCCGGCCAAAATGTTTCACAAGGTGTACAATACCAGCCTTCGTATTCAGATTTATATATGTCTCCATTATCATAGGATTTCTGCATCAATTCTTGGACAACTATCTCATGACGTTTTTCTGTCGTACGAATAAAATCATCATTAGAAATATTCAGTTTTTTCCATAACTGTTGGAATAACAACACAATATCATCAACATATGCAATGGGTGTCATTCCTTTAGCTTCAGCCGCACGCTGAATTTTCTGACCATGTTCATCCGATCCAGTCAGAAAAAACACATCATCCCCCTTAAGACGATGATATCGTGCAAGTGAATCAGCAATGGTTGTGCAGTACGTATGTCCAATATGAAGTTTTGCACTAGGATAATAAATAGGTGTAGTAATAAAATAGGTATTCTTTTTTTCAGACATGTATGTCCCTCCTATGCTGGCAAATGAGCCGGCAGATTATATAATAAGCGCAGCCTGGTACACACTGCGTTTAGAAACACCGCATCGTCGTGAAACGGTACGGATAGCTTCCTTCTTAGAAATTCCTTGTTCCATCAATTCCCGGACCAGAGACACGTAATCTGCATCTCCGTTAACGTCTTCCTTGTCAATTTTTGCTCCTTCGATAAGGATAACAAATTCACCGCGAACCTCTTGAGTTTGCAATATTGTACAAAGCTGGGTCAGTGTTCCTCTAAAATACTGTTCATAGCACTTTGTAAGCTCCTTACACAATACAGCCTGACGATCACCCAGTATATCTATAATTTCTGCTAATATTGTTTGGATACGATGAGGCGCTTCATAAAAAATCAATGTTCCCTCGTAAAATTTAATCGATTCCAGTACAGGTTGCCGATGTTTTTTTGTTTTAGGCAAAAAACCCATAAAGGTAAATCTTGTAGTATCCATACCCGACGCAATCAATCCCGTAAGTCCAGCATTCGCTCCCGGAACAGGTACAACACAAATATTATGTTCTATACACAGTTTAGTAAGATCATTGCCAGGATCACAAATAGCAGGCATGCCCGCATCACTCACTAACGCAATCATATCTCCTGCCAACATCCGGTTTAAAAGCTGTGGTCCTTTTGTTTCTTTATTATGTTCATGATAACTGGTAAGGGGAGTTTCAATCCCATAAACACGCAAAAGCAGTTTTGTATGACGAGTATCCTCCGCAGCAATTAAATCCGCTTCTTTGAGACAGCGCACAGCCCGATATGTAATATCTTCAAGATTTCCAATTGGGGTCGCACAAAGATATAATGTTCCTTTTTTAAATACTTCTGCCATAGCATACCTCTTTATTTTAATATCATTTTTTGCCATACCAATCCAGGATGACCTGTGTATAGGAACCATCTTCATTATGAACAATAAGTGGAGGCTGCACGGTAAGACCTGTTTTCCCTCCGCGAATGCCTTCAATAAGAAAAAGCTTGGCCCGTTTATGAATTCGCCCATGAATCATACACAAAGACTTTGGTTCTATATTATACATTCGCATCGCTGTCAATACATCTGTTAGTCGTTCCGTTATATGGACCATGCGAAAACGTCCATGGTATTTAAGAGCATAGCGTGCGGCTTTTATTACATCCGTTAGTGAAACAGTTTCTTCATGGCAGGCCCGGCGAACACCCTCAATTTTACTTTCTGCACCCCTGCCTATTTCCCGGTACGGCGGATTGGCATAAACAACGGAAAAAGCACCACTTAAAAACCAATCTTTTAACTTCCTGTAATCGCCTTCTGTAATACGAATATAATCACTTCGGCTATTCAGTTCAACATTACGGTGAGCAATATCTGCCATAACCGGATTATACTCTATCCCAATAATATTTCTCGCTCCGCGCGCGGTCAAAATAAGAGGTATCGCCGCCGTTCCTGTTCCCAAATCAAGAACCGGTCCATACGGTACATCTCCAAAATGTGCTAGTAACACTGTATCTAAAGAAAAACAAAATTGATCATCCCGCTGTATAATTTTCATTCCATCAAGGACAAGATCATCAAGACGTTCGTGCTTATTAAGTTTAATCATCTTGATCTGGAACGGCAATATCCGCCCAAGATACATTGACAGTATGTCCTGACTCTAATTGAACTTTAACAGTATGATCCTTCATATGGACTCGCAATATTGTCCCCAATCCCTCATCGGTAATAATCCGCTGTCCCACAACCGGGGCGCTTTGTTCTTCAGATTTTGTAGACCTGTGTTGACAATTAGTACATTTCAGCTCGCCTGACGTATATAAATCATTTTCATAACGCAAACAACACATAAGTCTTCCACAAATACCCGAAATTTTAGTCGGATTAAGCGACATTCCCTGCCCTTTCGCCATACGAATGGATACAGGTTTAAAATCACCTAAAAAAGATGCACAACATAAAGGTCTGCCACAGCAACCAATCCCTCCGACCATCTTTGCTTCGTCTCTCAATCCAATCTGACGGAGTTCAATGCGTGTACGAAAAACCGAAGCTAAATCACGCACAAGTTCACGAAAATCAATACGTCCGTCCGCAGTGAAAAAGAATATAATCTTTCCCATATCAAATGTATAATCTACATCAATAAGTTTCATTGGCAACTTATGTTTCGCAATTTTTTCAAGACAAATCGAAAGCGCTTTTTTTTCTCGTTCTCTGTTCTTTTCTACCTGATGTTGATCCTTTGCTGTTGCTTTACGAATTATTGGTTTTAATGGTTGTACTACTTCACTATCAGGAACATCTCGGGGAGCAATAACAATGGTTCCATATTCCATACCACGAGCGGTTTCCACAATAACGCCATCATTTATATTTAATTCGATACCCGTAGGATCAAAGTAGTATACTTTACCGGCTGCCTTAAAACGTACGCCTACAACTATCACCTAAATTCCTCCTTTTGATTGCTGGAATCGGATAATAACATAATCCCAGACAAGTCGTGTATTAACATGACGCAAAACAGCTTCTGTCCCCGCATCAAGAGCTTCTAATCCATTAAATATCGCTTCATCAGACCAAAAAGGAAGCAATTCTATTATATTTTCTCTATATTGTTTCAATCGTATCTGATCCGGGGTGCTCCCGTTTCGAATAACTATCATATCACGCAAAAAAATACCTATCCAACGTAAAATTCCCATTGTATCTTTATCTGTAAAAGCAACTGATATCGTCAGCCATTTCGCATAGGGACACGCATTCTTTGACATAAGACGGAGAAATTCCAGAGCACAGTGCACACTTTCCGTTCCTTTCCCATCCAATAAATCCAGTACGGTCCGCACATTTCCCCCGCCCCACAGAATCGCTTGTTCATAGTCTTTAAAGGTACCACCTCGCAGGCGAACCAATCCATCGGCCATTTCTTTATCTTCTACGGGTTCAAAAGAAAAAACAACACACCTGGAAATAATTGTCGGTAACAATATATCAATTTGATTTGTAACAAGAAAAAAACAAACATCCAGCGGCGGCTCTTCTAATATTTTCAGCATGCGATTCGCAAACTCCTTATTAATTGTCTCTACATGATCAATAAGGCAAATGCGTTTACTGCCAAGTTCTCCCATAAGCATAAGTTTTTCCTGAAGCTGACGAAATTGATCAACTTTAAGCATGGATCCCATAGGTGCCAAAAAATAAACATCATCTCGATCTTGTACAATAAACTGTTCCCCATACTCTTTCCAATTGGAAAGAACTCGACGATGTACCATTGCCGAAGCAGCGGCTACAGCCATACTAGTTTTTCCCAAGCCAGAGGATCCGGTAAAAATAATCGCATGAGGCATTCGATCAATTTCAATTAAATGCCGCAGACGTTTTTTTATTCTGTCATGGCCAATGATATCGGCAAAATATGAATCATCCACCACAAAAACCTCCTCGAAAATAATGTCTATCTAGTTTATTATAAAAGTATTTTCCTATAAAGTCTATAATTTCAGATTATTTCATTCGTATTCTTCTGTTTCCTTAACAGTGCTTTTACTTTCGTATAAATATCTAGATGTATATCATCCGGTGATCTTAGTTCTTCTCCTTTTGTACAGTCAATTTTTTGCCAGCCGTAAGTTTTCGCAAGTTCATGATAGGCATGATGACACTTAGTTAAAAACTCTCTGTTTTTTTCGTGAATATCACCAGTCCGTCCACCTGTTTTTCCTTTTCGCTGAGACATTAATTTTTCACTTACTTGCAACGGCATATCCAACAAAATAACTAAATCCGGTACAGGAAGTCCCATTTTATAAAATTCCAAGTCACAAAGCCATTGTAAATATGTCTGGCGTTCCTGCGTGGTATTAAACTTTATCATCTGATATAGCATATTGCTTGTAGTATACCGATCTGCCAGTATAATACCGCCTTCCTTAAAAAAAGTTTTCCACTTCATTTGATATGACGCAAATCGATCAACCGCATAAAAAGTCGACGCTGCATAAGGATTAATTGCATCTGCATCTTTGCCAAAAGCCCCCCCCAGATACATTTTTACGAGTGTACTGGACGGACTATCATAATCGGGAAAACTGACAGACCGTACTTGCTCTCCATCTTTTTGCAGATGTTCATGGAGAAGTTTTGTCTGTGTTGCCTTGCCGCAAGCATCGCCGCCTTCTAATATAATTAAATATCCTGCCATGTTATCTCCCTTCTTTATCATAATAATTTAGGACGCGCAACGTCTGCAACGTTTTATCTGAACCCCCATGAGGAATATATCCATAAGTCAATTTATCTATTATATATACCAAACATTCTTTAGTAACTCGTTCCCCTAAAGAAATAACCGGAATCCCAGGAGGATAAAAAGTTATGGTTTCTGCCGCAATACGCCCTTCACTTTCCGTCAGGGGAACTGCTTCAACCTGCCCATTCCATGCTTTCTGCGGTGAAATCACTATTTCAGGGTGTGGCAAAGATGGTTCTTTCATATCTATGGTCTTTTGTCTTTTTCCACATGCTATTTTTTGGCAAGCCCGCAGTAATGATGCAATGCTCCGTTTATCATCGCCTATAGTAATCAGCGCTAATACATGATTTCCCGCTGTCATCTCCACTTCGATTCCCTGCTGTCGCAACAAAAGTTCTGCTTGTCGGCCAGAAAAACCGATTCGAGAAAAATCGATAGTAATTTTAGTTTCATCAAATCCGCTTACGCAGGGATAAGAAAGAATTTCCTTTCCAAAAGAAACTATTCCTTCAATATTATTCAATTGATTACGCAACTCGCGAGCTAATTCAACAGCACTTCCCACTAATTCCGTTCCCTGTAACGCGAGTTGACAGCGGGCACTGTCAAGCGATGCCAAAAACCAATAATTGGGACTCGTCGATTGAACAAGGGTCATAGCCACTGCAACTTTTCCGGTACCGCTAAACCCTTTACGGCAATGCAACATCGATGTCTGTGTTAATGATCCTGCTAACTTATGTGTACTTTGTGCTACACAATCTGCACCACAAGATAATGCCGTATCTGGAAGATCCTCATGAAATGGAAGATGAGCCCCATGTGCTTCATCAACAAGAACCACCAATCCTTTATTATGTGCGTACGCCGCCATATCTCGAAGATTACACGCAATCCCATCGTAAGTGGGGTATGTAAAAAGAACAGCCTTAGCCTGCGGATGCTTATCCAAAGCTTTTTGTAAACTATCCATATCCGGGCCCAGTGATATTTGTTCCTTTTGTGCGAAACGGCTCTCCATATACACGGGTACAGCTCCGCTCATAATAAGGCTACTCATTACACAACTATGCGATTCCCGCGGGATAAGGATTTCCTCCCCACATCGGCATACTGCCAATATCATCGCTTGAACGCAAGCAGTTGTTCCATTTATCGAAAAAAAAGTTCGACCGGCACCATATAAATCAGATGCTAGCTGCATAGACTCCCGCAAGGGTCCTTCCGGTTGGAACAAATCATCCAAAGCATACATCAATCCCAAATCCCGGGCTAACGCTCCTCCAAAAAGATGTTTCTGATAACAAGAGGCCCCTTTTCCCATCTTGTGCCCCGGCGTATGAAACGGCATCATTTGTCGATGTACATACGCTTCCAAAGCCTCTACAAAAGGAGCTCTACCTTGTCGATTTTTATCCATAGTGTTTCCTTTCTAACAAAAAAATCCATGCAAAAGCACGGACATCAATGTCTTTATATTTTATCATGAGACATGTATATTGACAAGAAATTATACTCATTCTAAATAAAATAAAGTATATATAAGGGACAGAAATATTCCCCATCTGTCCCATTTACACTATGCATATTTTGCATTAAAATATTAGTACAGTTTACATTAGGAGGTATAAAATGAAAACACCACGAGTCTTGGCAATTCATGATATGTGTGCTTTTGGAAGGTGCTCTTTAACTGCAGTACTGCCGGTATTATCTACAATGGGTATACAAGTTTGCCCTTTTCCAACCGCCATATACAGTAATAATTTAACCTATGATAATATCGATTTTTATGATTTTTCCCCTCATATGCGGCATTTTATGGATATATGGCAAAAAAATAGCTATGAATATGATGCTATATATAGCGGCTTTCTAGCAAATGCGGAACAAATTTCTATCGTTGAAGATGCCATTTCCCGTTTTGCCAAAAAAGATACTATAGTCATCGTAGATCCAGCCATGGCCGACAACGGAAATCTTTATCCTGTATTCAAACCAGCTATCATTGAAGCTATGCATCATCTCATCAGTAAAGCTACGGTAATAACACCCAATTATACCGAAGCTTGCTTACTTCTTGATGTTCCGTATAAAGAAGAAATACCTACAACTAAGAAAATAACTACTTGGTGTCAGAAATTATCTGCATTAGGACCGAGCAAAATTGTTATTACCAGCGTTCCTGCCTCAAATGATGAAATCAAAAATATCAGTTATGATAGCATGACTGCTTCGTTTGACGAATACACAAGTCCCCGTATTCCCTTCAACACCTGTGGAACCGGTGATTTATTTACGAGTGTTCTTACCGGCTGTCTTTTAAAAGACTTTTCTCTTCATGATGCTGTCAGTAAAGTAATCCGCTTTATGAATTATTGTATCAATTATACATACCAATCCGGCAATGATCCCCGTGAAGGCGTCCAAATAGAACCCTGTTTATTGCATTTGCAAAACATTGAAAAAAAATAATTTATCTGCATAAATATTAAACTGCCTTTCGTGCATTAGATTATATAGCTAACGCACGAAAGGCAGCTTTACTTTATATTAAGGTATTGCATTGCCTTTCAAAATACGCCATATCGCAATAGTACGCGCCGCTGTAATATATTTCTCGTATGACATATCATGCATATTTTTCTCTTCCATCATGGATCCCTTGTTAATAACCAATCGATAGTTAAACGCCTGTTGTGACCTCGTAAGCGGTGGAAGCAACGCTTCATATTCAGCACCCTGCGGCAAAATGAACTCCGCAAGAGTCGGTATAATCTGTAGATGACTTCCTGCCGCTTCAGGAGGCAGCATATTCGGAGTAACCCCATCGCCATAAAAGAAGCAAGGAATTCCACTCAGTTCCGGCAAAGACACATCCGTAGCAAAATTAAAACGTTCTGCATGATCGCCGGTTACAACAAATAAGGCACTAGGGTCCTTATCCGAAACATCATCAATAAATTTACCCAAAACATTGTCTGCATACCAAATATGGCCTAACTGGTCAATTGTTGCTTTATCTGTTGGAATCGTTTTAGGCAGTTTTTCTGTAACTTCTTTGCGAGGAAAACCATAAGCATCTACATTATAAGCAAATGGCGGATGATTCGTTGTCGTCATAATCATATGAAAGGTTTTTCCCGTATCCTTTGCCATATATTTTTGAATAGCATTGAATAGTTCTCCATCAGGAACTCCCCAAGTTCCTTCATCTTGCGGCGGCATTTCATCAGAACAATGAAATTCATCAAACCCTTCTCGAAGAGTAAATGCCTTTATATCTTGCCAGCTGCTTAATCCTCCATACCAAAAAACCGTTTTATATCCCATTTTTTTCATAAGCATTCCAATACCCATTCCATATGCTCCATCTGGATTTTGGATATAATTAGGTGCTAATCCTACATAAGGAAGACCGGTAAACAAACCATTAAGTGACGTTATTGTACCGTTTCCTGCCGCCAAGAATTGATACGTAGAAGCTCCCCCTTTCGCTAATTTTTCTCCACTCAGACATAATCCCAGGTCTTGATATTGTGGTAAAAGAGGCCATAACGCATAATTCTCTCCAACAACAAGCACCACATCTTTAGGCGGTGTTTTCAGTGGAGAACCTGATGCTTTATGCAAAAAAGCTTCATCTATCGTCTTAGCATTGGGATTTCCCCCTAAAGTACGAATCGCATCCTTTAACTCCTGTGGTGAAATCTTGCGTTGAGCCTTGCTATAGGCACGCTGATATGTCTTATATGCTCTATATAACGCCTGCCCATCATCAAGTATAGCTTCATTTAATAAATGTGACCGTGTTTGTCCCGCATCCTCCCATGGAACTCCACTGTCTGAATTAAACGCTCCGCCAAATCTGCAAAAAATACCAAACACAGGTAAAAATAAAACAATAACGCAAACAACAAGGCGTACATTTTTTTTAGGTGTCCATGTTTTTGTTTGTGAAAAACGATACCACAGATATACCAAAATCGCTGCCAATATAATACAACCGGCCAAACGCGGCCATAATTGATATTGACTAACCATGGTCTGCCATATAGCGGTTTTATCATCCTTCATTCCATTGAAAAGCATAATATTATAGGATTGATGGAATACCCGATAATAAGGAATCCGAACCATAAATAAAAAAGACAATACAGCAGTACTGATACTTCCCCAAATTAAGCGAATCCGGTCTCCCGGCCATTTTTTTAAAAAGCTGACTGGTATTGTTGCAAAAACCAAGGATACTGCCGTAAACGCTGCCGCGGTCTTTAAACTAATACGCAATCCAAACCAAAAAGTCAGCCATACGTCGTGCATATTGGCATCGCTTAATTGCCCTGAATAAATTGCAATAAAAGACCAGCGGAATATCATTATGATGACGTGTAAATAAATAAAAAGCTTTAAATCTTGCTGTATATGATGTAAAAATCGCAATGTAACAGATCCTTTCAACCCACTTTATGATTCTTATATTTTAACACATTCAAGATTCCTCTGATACATATGTATCTAAATTTATTTATTAATAATACGATATAATTATTACATTATTTTACATACTATTGCAGTTTTATTTAGCATACTACAATAGATAAAATGACTAAAACTTCTCACATAAAAAAGGTATGCTAAGCCTTAAAAATAAAGTAATAAATCCATACTTGAAAAAATTCCAACAACCTTTGTTCGGCGACAGATTTCTTTATTTAACCGCTCCAGAAAATTCGCAGAGGATATTTTTCTGGCATTCATTTCTTGAAAACTAAAGCGAGTCTCCCATCCCCTCTTCTAATGCAGTTATAACTTTGGCAGCTATTTCCGTTCATAATCCCCCATGAATATATTGGCATATTTTTTAACACTTTCATAGTCTGACCGCAACCAGATTTGTTTGAGTTTTTTGGCAAAATATTTTTTCTTTTTATAGGAACATGTCCCAATATGTTACGCATGAAATAAACCTTAAAATACTGCTAAAAGCAGTCAAATAACGTTTCGCGGGCTGCCTTGACCATGCCTTTACGTCCATCTGATACGACAATACATACCTTGTTCTTATTTCAAAGCGGTGAACGTGGCAACCTGACGGGTATCCTTGACACGCTTTGTTTCATTCTAATTTTTCGACACAAATCTTGCTTTCCACTTCAGTATCCATTCGTTGTTCGTAATGCCATTTAAAAATAGATTGCATGGGATCTTCCTCTGATATAAATTTCATTAGCATTTTTTCAAAAGATGCGGTAAAATTTGGGTAAGCTATCCATGTTTCACTCTTTATTAGTTTACCTGATACTTACTTTTTCGGAATTTTGATAACTCTTCCGTTTTAAACCGTATGCATTTTCGAAATCAATTATTCAAAACCAAATTTTAAAAACTTTTTATAAAGTACGTAAGGCGCAATTTTTTTTAAAAATAAGAGGACGTTTACATCTCAATTTCGATATTTCTATCGGCAATACATCCGAAATAAATCGGTACATTGTATTATAAAACGCTATTAAAAATACAGAGAAAAACAAAGTCAGAAAAACAAAGAAAAAATTCAAACGTACGTTTCTTCCTTCATTTTTCTGATTTTCAAACCATCATTTTCTTTATATTGTGATTTCATCCTATTACTCTGCAATAATCACTTTGCATTCTTTGTAAAACCAACGCTATATAGCAATTTACTTAAACTGTTTTAATGTTAATCCTGTAAGAAACATTAATTCTTCAAAAGAAGCCGCATGTAGTTTTTCAGCCGCTGCACATGCAATCGCCGCACACACTCTTGCATCATCAAGAGCCTGATGATGTTGGAAAGAAATACCCAAATAATCGGCCATCGTATTCAGTTTATGGTCTGGTAAATCCGGCCAAACTTTACGTGATATCTCCACAGTACAAGCATATTGCATTTGTGGCCGTTCCAATTCGTACGTTTTAAGCATACTGCGCAAAACACGCATATCAAATACCGCATAATGAGCAATAACTATTCGGCCTTCCAAATGACGTCGTATATCAGCCCACAACACATCAAAAGTTGGTTTTTGTGCTACTTTATCTTCAGTTATTCCATGAATTTCTACATTTACTGGATCAAAACGCATAAATGGGGGATGGATAAGGGAATATGCCTCTTGTACACATTGTCGATCATGCATTGTAACAGCAGCCAAAGAACAGGCACTGTTAGTATATTTATTAGCTGTCTCAAAATCAATCGCTGTAAAATCCAACATCTATAATAACATCCTTTCAAATAATTATATTATACCACGTATTTTAAGATTGCAGTTTTTTTATATAAAATTTGCAGTTTTAACATACATGTACTTCCTATATATAGAATTCCTACTGCTGATTCGGCCCACCATTTTTATAAAAATAAACGTAAAGGAATAAACATGAAAAATATACATATACACCAAATTACACTTGATAATACATCTATTCTATACACATGGGAAAAAAAGGACATAAAAAACATCAATCTGCGTATCCGTCCGGACGAAACAGTGTATATTTCCTCCCCTCCCCATGTTTCTCAACCTCGCATAGAAACCTTCCTCACCATTCATAAATATTTTATTCTACGTGTGCTCTCTCAAATACGTCAGCAGAAAATATTACACCCTACAATATTTTTAAAATCAAAAGACGTGATATATCTTTTAGGGAAAAAGATGATAGTACAAGTCAACCACAGTCGATCAAACTTAATATACACAGAAAACAATGTATTGCAAATAGAAACACCCCAGCCAGATGATTGGGCATATAAACGCAGCCTTTACCATAAATTTTTACGCCAGACAGCTACACAGTATCTTCCTGTTGTCATTAAACAAAGCCTAAAATTAGTTCGTCCATATGGTATAACTACTCCACCTCAATTCCGCCAGCGCTTGATGAAATCCCGTTGGGGGTCTTGTATACCCTACAAGCAAAGAATAACGTTAAATACATACTTAGCGGTTATGCCCAATTATTGCACCGAGTACGTTGTTTTACATGAACTTTGTCATCTTATACATCCTAATCACTCTTCCCAGTTCTATGCTTTTGTAGAAAAAATTATGCCTGATTGGCAGAAACGAAAAAAAGCAATGCTCCTATATCAACCATACTGCATATAAATATCCGTATCTTATCACGGAGTATGATCATTATATTTTTTCGTATTGAATTATCATTTTGGGTCAATATGTATGACAGGATCACAATTTTCGTATTCTTTATGCAGCGACGCTTCTACCTCTTCAGATATGGTATGCGCTTGACACAATGATAATGTTTTGTCTAATTCCAAATGAAAATCCATCAATACTTCCTGACCGGCCATACGTGTACGAAGATGGTGAAATCCCAACACTTCTGGATTTTTCATAATAATATTGCCGATTCGGCCTTCTTCAGCTTCACTTAATGACGCATCTGTCAAATCATCGTAACTCGAACGGCACATTTTATACCCAACGCGCATAATTCCGCCTGCAACTAAACAAGCAATCAATGGATCAATCCATAAAAATCCAGTTATTTTCATAAACAAAATCCCGGCCATGACACCGGCCGAAGTCCAAACATCGGTACGTAAATGCATTCCATCCGCCAGTAAAGCTTGTGACCCAGTCTGTTTACCAACGGCACATAATCGCCGTGAAATAAAAACATTTAACAAACTAGATCCCAACATAACAATAATGGCTAAATTTAATGATTGTGGTTCCTGAGGTACCGTCAACTTAGTAATAGCTTCCGATAAAATAAACACTGCCGCTAAAATGATTAATAGTGATTCAAAAGCAGCTGATATATTTTCTACTTTTCCATGTCCATAATCATGATCTTGGTCGGGAGGCAATGATGATTTTTTAACTGCCATAAAAGCAATAGCCGCTGCCAGAAGATCGACTCCCGAATGAATAGCTTCCGAAATAATGCTGACCGTACCAGTTAACATTCCAACAGAGAGCTTACATATCACCAAAATTATATTGCTAATAACGGATAACCTTGCAGTATTACGTTTCAATTGAATTTCTTGTTGTAACATATTGATATCTTCCTTCAAATTAAATAATATAAAAACAGCCTGTGGGAACGTACCTAAATTCCCACAGGCTGACCTGTTGCTTTCGCCCAATTACAAAATGTAATCTGTCCGGTAAAGCTAATGATACCACTTTTATTCTCATTTGTAAATATATAAATGAGAATAAAAGTGGTATTTTCTCATTTATCATTCCCTAATCAAAAGACAAGGAGTACGTGTCACCTTTTCAGATAACTCCTTTCTCTGTTATGTTATGGTAAAAATAACATCGGATCCGTTGGAGTGCCATTTACACGAACTTCATAATGGCAATGCGGACCTGTACTGTTTCCTGTACTACCAGCCAAGGCAATAATATCACCAGTCTTAACCGTTTGTCCTTGAACAACTAACAACATCGAATTATGACCATAGCGTGTTACAAATCCACCGCCATGATCAATTTCTACCAAGTTGCCATACCCACCGGTCCAGCCGGCAATTGTTACCGTTCCCGATGCCGTTGCTCGTATAGGTGTACCATAATCTACAGCGATATCAACGCCTTCGTGAAAACCCGTTCCACCACCGATAGGATTACCGCGGTATCCAAATTTAGATGTAATAGTTCCTTTAACCGGCCAAATAGATGGATAGTTTGACGATTCATATTTTTTATGAGATTGCTGCATTTCCCGAACCTGTTCACCCGCTGTGTCACTTAAAACTGTTTTTAGCGTGATAAAGCTTACAACACGAGCATTGACCCTTGTTTCCATACGAGAGGTGGTAAGTAACAAATCATTAAAGCTTGCCGCAGAAAGGTCCGGAGATTTCTTCGGCTCATCTGCTACCCCACCATCACCTTTTGGGCTGTCGCCAGTTTCAGCTCCTTTCACCATCTGGCGTAATTCCTGATCCAGTGAATCTAATTTATCCATTTTATCCTGCAATGATGCAGTTTTATCCCGCATAATCTCAAGCTGCTGCTCATGCAACATTTCCTTTTGCCGCACATTCTGTAATTCTACATATTCAAATACACCTATAACAGCTCCCATCACAATCAATATTGCCGCCGCTGCAGCAGTTATAATTACACGTCTATACTGCCTTGGCGTAATCAAAATGGGTCCTGTTCGATTGTTACGAAGTGCGTGAAATTGTTTGGTTATTTTCTTTACTTCACACTGCCATTGGTGCTTATATGTTTGGATATTCAATTATTGGTCCCTTCTTCATTCTTTGTTAACGGCAGTTACTTCTCCCGTGTAATTCAATGCATTTTCCAAACTTTCTTTTTCCTCTTCACTCATGCTATATAAGCTTTGCCCATTAACAATAGGTTTCGCAAAAATACGTGACTCATTTCTTCCATACACACTGGAAAGACAAAAACCATCATTCTTACCATCTAAAATCGTAAAAGCAAAACTCAGATGATTTCCAATGTTATCAAACGCATTATATTTCACAAAACCAATTTTTCGAAAACAATGATTCTGTATCGTCAACATTTCCGCTTGAGTGCCGTATAGAGAATCTAACGTGTCCGACAATTCACGCAGCTGTGCTACATCTTCATGTAATTTGGTCTCTACGCTTTTCCCCGTTTCATCCTGCATAAAAAAATTATATTTCCTTGTTAATTTATTAACGCGATAATTTAACACCACTATATATACAAGCAAGAGCAATAGCAAAATGCCCACTGCACCGGCAGCAACCAGATACATCATCCCCATATTCATTCCATCCCACATGTTTTCCTCCTGCTGAAGTATCTATTAAAGTCCGTACTTTATAATACACTAAAAAAAGCAAAAAAAACAACCTCTATTGTAAATTAATTATAATTTTTTTAAACATTAAAATCAGAAATAGTATATTCTCTTTTCTGTTCTTCGTCCGTAAGCATAACTAATAATCGTTCAAATTCCTTTTCAGAAGTAAATGAAATTTCAATTTTCCCAGTATTTTTTTTATGATTCAAATGAATAGAAACACCAGTACCCAAATGCATTTTCAATTTATCTTGAAGTGATTCCAAATACGCATCTTTTTCTACTGTTTTTTTTTCTTCTTTTCCCTTGTGTTCCATTATTGTTTTAGCCAATATTTCTACTTGCCGTGCTGACAAACCATCCCGAATAATTCGCTCTGCCAAATTCAGCTGCTGTGTTTCATTTTTCAACATAAGTAACGGACGAGCCTGCCCCATCGTAAGTCGTCCATCAGAAAGCATTGCCTGAATACACCGCGGAAGCTGCAGAAGACGCATCATATTAGCTACATGAGAACGACTTTTACCCACCTTTACGGATACCTGTTCTTGGGTCAGTTCAAATTCTTGAATCAACAGTTGATAGGCAGCTGCTTCTTCAATCGCGTCAAGATCCTCGCGCTGTAAATTTTCAATTAAAGAAATTTCCGTAGCTACATCAACCGCATATTCTTTAATAATAGCCGGTACTGTCTTTAAATGACATAATTGAGCTGCCCGCCAGCGACGTTCCCCTGCAACAAGTTCATATTTTCCATTTTCCTTTTTTTGAACTACTATCGGTTGGACAATTCCATATTGACTAATAGAATCTGCTAATGCTTGCAACGCTTCTTTATGAAAAATCTTACGTGCCTGTCGAGGATTGGGTACGATATCGGTAACTTTTATTTCCAGCGCAGATTTCCTGCCATCATCAAGATGACTTTCTGTAAGGCCCAAGGCTTCCAATCGCTTTCCTAATCCAGTCCCTGCCCCCAGTCCTTTTTTTTTAACCGACACGGTCAATCACCTCTCTTGCCAATTTCTTATATACTTCTGCTCCCCGCGAGTGCGGATCATACGTAGTAATGGGTTCACCATGGCTTGGAGCTTCCCCCAGACGGACATTCCTTGGAATAATAGTATTAAAAACCTGTCCGCTAAAATATTTTTTAACTTCTTCCGTAACTTGAATCGATAAATTAGTTCTTCCATCAAACATAGTAAGAACCAATCCTAATAGTCGCAAATTTTTATTCATGCTGTCCCGTACCATTTCTACCGTCTGCATCAGCTGTGCCAAACCTTCCAATGCATAAAATTCACACTGCACGGGAATAATTACTGAATCAGACGCCACCAACGCATTAATAGTCAATAATCCCAAT
Organism: Megasphaera sp.; assembly: GCA_022649055.1. Taxonomy (GTDB): domain Bacteria; phylum Bacillota; class Negativicutes; order Veillonellales; family Megasphaeraceae; genus Megasphaera_A; species Megasphaera_A sueciensis. The sequence goes on along the minus strand of JALCNL010000017.1, from coordinate 14,063 downwards.
GACGGAGGACAATCAATAACAACAAACTCATACATATCCCGAATAGATTGAAGTACTTGCCGTAAAATGGTTTCACGCCCTTCCATATTAACCAGCTCTACCGCTGCTCCAGCTAAATCCATCGTTGCAGGAACAATATGGAGTTTCTTCACTGCAGTTTTCTGCAAAACCTCGGTCATGGGGACTTTCTCAATAATGCAATCATACAAATTGCCTTCCAATTTTTCTTTATCTATTCCCAATCCGCTAGTAGCATTTCCTTGCGGATCAAGATCGATCAAAAGTGTGCGTTTTCCCGCTGTCGCCAAGCAAGCACTTAAATTAACAGCAGTCGTCGTTTTCCCGACGCCCCCTTTTTGGTTCGTTACGGCAATGATATGTGCCACCAATGCCACCTCATTTCACATAAAAGTTTTGCTACTTTATAGTATATCATAGGTCTTTATGAATTTCACGAAAAAACAGGTATTTCTTCTTGATAACTCATGGTTTTACACTAATAAAAAAAACAAAAACGGCATATAGAAATCATTCATAACCTTCATCTACAGCCGTTTTTATTTAACTAATCAAGGGTACCTAGCGTTCTTGCCTGCCATATGTAGTATGCAGGTAATGATGGGATTTTTCACTTAATGGCTGTCCCAACCATTCTTTATAAATAGTTTTAATATCGGGATTTTCATGGGATTTTCGGAATTGGGAATATTCATCAATTTTATATAACGCTTCCGCACGTTTTTTCTTAATATCCATATTGGTCGGAACCGGCTGTCCGCCGCCTCCGATACAACCACCCGGACAGGCCATGATTTCAATGAAATGATACGATGCCGTACCCTTTCGCACCCTGTCCATCATTTTTTGCGCTGCTCCCAGGGAATTACACACCGCAATCCGAATTTCCTTATCTCCCAGCTGTACCTGCGCCTCTTTTGTACGATCCAACCCCCGTATTTCCGTATACTCTATATCCCACAAATCCTGTCCTGTCACAACATCTGCTACCGTGCGAAGTGCTGCTTCCATGACGCCGCCGCTGCTTCCAAAAATAGCTCCGGCCCCGCTTCCATACCCCAATGGTGAATCAAAATCCACAGCCCGGATGCTCCTGAAATCAATGCCTGCTTCGCGAAGCATCCGTCCCAATTCACGCGTCGTAATCACAATATCAACATCCTGATACCCCGAATCACGTAATTGCGGCCGCACACACTCCGCTTTTTTCGCAGTGCATGGCATAACAGAAACGCTGACTATATGTGCCGGATCAATTCCTGCCTGATGGGCAAAGTAAGTTTTTATGACTGTGCCAAACATTCCCTGCGGAGACTTAGCCGTGGATAAATGGTTCAATAAATCCGGATATTTCAGCTCACACATATTCACCCATCCCGGACTGCATGAGGTTATCATCGGCAGCACTCCGCCTTTTGTCAGTCGATCGAGAAATTCAAATCCTTCTTCCATAATCGTCAAGTCAGCACTAAAGTTTGTATCAAATACCTTATCGAAGCCTAAGTTCCGAAGTGCCGCCACCATTTTCCCAGTTACAATACTGCCGGCTTCCATCCCCATCTCTTCTCCCAATGCTACTCGGACAGAGGGCGCTACTTGAACAACCACCACTTTTTCTGGATCATTTATCGCTTCCCATACCCGTTCTGTATCATCTTTCTCAACGATGGCTCCCGTCGGGCAAAGACTGGCACACTGTCCGCAATACGTACAGGCTACTTTGCTTAAATCTTGTTCAAACGCCGTTGAAACAATAGAATTAAACCCCCGATTGGCAAAACTGTATACATTCATTTGTTGTATATCACGGCATACACGAATACATCGTCCACATAAAATACACTTTTCTTGATCGCGAACCAAGCAAGGATTGGACGCATCAAACGTATGTATTTTCCGCTCTCCCCAATCAAACCGATGCGTCCGGACTCCCATATCAGCCGCCATCGTCTGTAACTCACAATCTCCGTTTTTACGGCACGTCAAACAATTCTTCGGATGATTTGCCAGCAAAAGTTCTATCACCATACGCCGTGCCTCCCGCACTTTTGCCGTATTCGTTTTAACAATCATTCCTTCTTCCACAGGATACATACAGGATGCCACCAATGTTTTTACCCCGCTGACATCCACAATGCACATGCGGCAAGCTCCTTCCGGTACCAGATCCGGATGATAACAAAGCGTCGGGATATAAATACCGGCTGAACGGGCTGCTTCCAATATACTAAAACCCTGTGGTGCTTTAACAACAATTCCATTGATTGTCAAAGATACTGTTTTCATACTCATGCCCCCTTACCCTTTGATAATGGCGTCAAACGGACAATTAGTATAGCAGGTACCGCATTTAATGCATCTTTCCTGATCAATGCGATGCTTTTCTTTTGCTTTTCCCGTTATAACATGGACCGGGCAGTTCCGTGCACATACCCCACACCCTTTGCACGCATCCGTAATGATATAACTGGCCAGACTCTCACAGGCTCCCGCCGGACAATGTTTTTCCTTAATGTGTGCCTCATATTCGTCACGAAAATATTTGATCGTACTGAGAACCGGATTCGGCGCTGTCTGCCCCAAGCCACACAAAGAAGCCTGCTTTATATTCCTCGCCAATATCTCTAATAATTCCAAATCGCTTTCGGACCCGCCGCCTTCTGTAATCCGTGTTAATATTTCCAGCATGCGTTTGGTACCTTCCCGACACGGGGTACACTGCCCACACGATTCAGATTGTGTAAAATTAATGAAGAACCTAGCTACGTCCACCATACAGGTTGTTTCATCCATGACTACCAGTCCGCCGGATCCCATCATGGCCCCTACTTCCGTCAAAGAATCGTACGTTACCGGTAAATCCAGCAGTTCCTCTGGAAGGCAGGCTCCGGAAGGACCGCCTATCTGCACTGCCTTAAATTTTTTCCCGTCTAAGATACCACCTCCGATATCATAAATAATTTCACGCATGGTAATCCCCATAGGCACTTCAGCCAATCCCGTATGGTTTATTTTTCCGGTTAGGGCAAATACTTTCGTACCCGGCGATTCCGCTGTACCAAAATGTCGATACCATGCGGCCCCTTTATTAATGATCTGCGCTACATTGGCATAGGTCTCAACATTATTATTATTAGTCGGCTTTCCCCACAAGCCTTCGTTTGCCGGAAATGGTGGTCGGGGTCTTGGCATGCCGCGGCGACCTTCAATCGATGCAATAAGTGCCGTTTCTTCTCCACAGACAAAGGCTCCCGCCCCTTCTTTAATATGCAGCATAATGTTTTTCCCGCTGCCGATGATATTTTTTCCCAAAAAACCGCTTTCTTCCGCCTGATGAATCGCTATTTTTAACCGCTGCACCGCCAACGGATATTCCGCCCGCACATAAATATACCCTTCCTCTGCACCAATAGCATAGGCCGCTATTGCCATTCCTTCCAGTACTCGGTGCGGGTCTCCTTCGAGAACACTTCGGTCCATAAAAGCCCCCGGATCTCCTTCATCCGCATTGCAGATGATATATTTTTTATCGCCTTCTGCATTTTTCGCAAAACTCCACTTTTTACCTGTCGGAAATCCGGCTCCGCCTCGTCCCCGCAGACCGGAATCAATCACTTCTTCGATTACTTCATCCGGTGTCATTTCCGTAAGGGCCTTGACTAACGCAGCATATCCTCCCACTGCAATATACTCCTCTATTTTCTCTGGATCAATCCGACCGCAATGTTCCAATACGATACGTTTTTGTTTTTTATAAAACGAAACATCCGCCGCCGTCCATGCCGCCTTTCCATCTACGGGATCGTGATAGAGCAGGCGCTCGACAGGCTGGCCGTTACATAAATGACTTTCTACAATTTCCGCCGCATCATCCGGCTTGACACGGCAATAAAAAATCTGCCCCGGGTAAATAATCATCAAGGGACCGTTTTCGCAAAAACCATGACAACCTGTCTGTACCACGTGTACTGTATCTGTCTTTCCCCTCGCTGCCAATTCGTTGTCTAATTGTTTTCGGATCTCTGTGGACCCGGAGGATTTACAGCCTGTGCCTCCGCATACCAGTACATCAAAAGCTCCCGGCTGTTCCTTCCTATCGCTTTTTTCCAACCGAAGGGCAACCGCAGTTTTATATACGTCTCGTATTTCCTGTAATTTTTCTGCTGTAATCATCATACGCGATCCTCTTCTCCTATAGTTTTTTCTCTAGGTACCATTCCCGTTACTATATAGCAGCACTTTTTGGGATAGGTTTCCGTATTAGTTCCACCAAAATTACAGCTGTAGCCTATTCATATTGTGCCAGCACCTTAATAATTTCCTCTTTCGTCATGCGGCCGTGCGTATCATCATTGACTTTCATAACCGGTGCCAATCCACATGCCCCCAGACAGGCAATCGTTTCCAATGTAAAGCGTAAATCTTCGGTCGTATGTCCTGCCTTAATTCCCAGTTCTTTTTCTACAGCCTTAAGAATAACCTTTCCGCCGCGTACATGACATGCCGTTCCCTGACAGACACAAATAATATTACGTCCGCGGGGCTGTAAATGAAACTGCGAGTAAAAAGTTACCACGCCGTAAATAGTAGAAATAGGGATATCCGTCTTATCTGCAATATACAGCAACGCCGGTTTTGGCAGATAATTAAACAAGCTTTGTGTGTCTTGCAGAATAGGAATCAACGTCCCTTTTTCACCTGCGTAAGTATCCAGAATTTTATCAATACTAGATTGTTTAGGAACATTTTCATCTCTATAGATTGCTTGTTTTTCTACTAAAGACATATTTTTCCACTTCCTTTGCTATTGTTTCCACATAATACAACACACTTTTATATTAATTACAATATCATATTATTTTAGAATTATCAATATTACTTTTAAGCATAAAAAAATATCGATTTGTATTTATATTTTAGTTTATAACTCACAAATTGCTAAAATAGTATAAAACATTTATTATATAAAATCTTTACAAATACACGCAAAACTGATATATTAATAAGGATAACTCTTATCAAGAGCGATGGAGGGACAGGCCCGATGAAATCCGGCAACCGCAAAAGCGGTGCTAATTCCTGCAGATATTATCTGACAGATGAGAGAACAGCACGTAGATTCGACTCTTTCATTTGTGAAAGAGTCTTTTTTGTTATATGAAGGGAAATATATTATGCCTATATTTAATGGATTTCTTCAAAAAATAGACATCGCGGAAACAAGGCGATATGCTGGTTTGCGCGCAGCTGAAAATTTTTCTGATAAAATTGTTGCAGACGCATGTACGACTGCACTAGCTATTGCCAAACCACGGGGTATTTTCCAACAATGTGGCTATGATGCCGAATCCTACCAACTCTTATGCGAAGAACCTTTTACTGTTGAAGGCTCTAAAATTCGAAAACATTTAGAAAATGCAAAAATCGCAATTATCATGGCAGTAACGATTGGCAGTGACATAGAAAAAGAAATTAACACCCTATTTTCAAAAAAAGAATATTCCAGGGGGCTTATGCTGGATGCAGCAGCCATAACCGCTACTGAAACAATTGCCGATCAGTTAAATCATTATATTGATAAAATGGCGGCAAAACAAGGCTATGAAACTACCTGGCGTTATAGTCCTGGATATGGAGATTGGCCTCTGACGCAGCAACTGAATTTAATTAAAGCTATACATGCTGATCAAATTGATATTCATATAACTTCCGGCTGCATGCTTGTACCTCAAAAATCTATTACCGCAATTATTGGTATGGCTCGTTCGGCTGCCAAAAACAGTATCCCCTCTGGTTGTTGCAATTGTTCTATGCACAATATTTGTTCTTCTAGAAAGGAATGATTGTTATATGTTTTTATTAGATGGCGCTATGGGAACCGTATTGCAGCAACAAGGTTATTTACGGCCTGGAGATTGTCCTGAATTATCAAACATAGAACATCCGCAAGCCATTGAAAATATTCATCGTAGTTACATAAAAGCTGGTAGTGATTTGATTCAAACAAATACGTTCGGAGCTAATCGCATCAAATTGAGTGAATACGGATGTGCTGATAAAGTAAAAGAAATATGCAGGGCTGCTATGTTTAATGCAAAAAAGGCCGTTGATGGGACAAATACTAAAATTTTGGGTGACATGGGACCTACCGGTAAGTTTATTACCCCTTTAGGAGACACTGATTTTGAAGACGTATACCAAGCTTACTATGAACAAGCCAGCATATTAGCTGAATCGGGTGCCGATATATTACTTATTCAAACTATTATTGATATCCAGGAAATGCGTGCAGCAATATTGGCCGTTAAAGATGCCGCTCCAAGCATCCCCATTATGTGTGAGTTTTCTTTCAGCGAAGACGGTCGAACTATTACGGGTACAACACCAGAAGCAGCTGCCGTGCTTTTGGAAAGCTTGGGTGCTTCTATTATTGGAGCAAACTGTTCTCTAGGTCCGGATAAATTAATTCCTCTTATTACCCGTATGTCCGACGTAAGTAATTTACCGCTTGTTATTCAGCCTAACGCAGGATTACCCAAACTAATTGACGGTAAAACTGTTTTTCCCCTACGCCCCAATGACATGGCCGAGTATGTTCAAGCCATGGTTAATTCTGGTGCTACATATATTGGCGGTTGCTGCGGCACATCGCCAGAACACCTAGCCGCTATGAAACAAGCTTTAGATCGTGCGGTACCCTATAAGCGAAAAACAATTACACCTCCTACAGCACTCACTTCCCGAACCAGCATTGTATACATCGGCGGTGGTCATCCTCCCGTCATTATCGGTGAACGCATTAATCCTACAGGACGAAAAGCGCTGCAAAAAGATTTACAAGAACAAAATTTTGTTCCAATTAAGACCGAAGCACTAAACCAAGTAAAAGCAGGTGCACATCTTTTGGATATCAATATGGGCGTTCCTGACGTCGACCAAGCAGCACTTATGGAAAATGTCGTTAAAGAACTCTCTATGCTGGTAGATACCCCATTAATTATTGATTCAACGAGTCCTGCGGTTTTAGAAAAAGCACTTCGTATATATCCTGGACGAACCTTAATAAACTCTGTCAATGCTGACTCCTCACAAATGTCCGCTATTTTTTCCATTGCAAAAAAATACGGCGCCGCCGTTCTTTGTCTGCCTATAGGACCTAAAGGAATTCCGGAATCAGCAGCTGGCCGTCTCGCATTAATCAAAAAAATATACAAGGCAGCTTTGCAAACAGGCCTGCGCCATGAAGACCTATTAGCAGATCCCTTGGTTCTTACAGCAGCCTCCTCAACTAACGCGCCAAAAGAAACGCTGCAGACACTACGCACTTACAAAGAAACCTTAAAAATACCTACTGTCATGGGATTAAGCAATATATCCTTTGGATTGCCCGGCCGTTCTGGTTTAAATGCCAATTTTTTAGCTATGGCACTGGCTTTTGGCCTCAACGCTCCAATTATGAATCCATTACAGTCCGATTTAATAGATGCTTATGTTCGTTCTCTTCTATTACTCGGTTATGATTCCGCCGCCCATAATTATATTACTCGCTTTCAAAATCAGCCTATCGAAAATCAGCATCAACTCAAAAACAATAAAACCCTTTCCCCCTTAAAAAAAATTCAACAAGCTGTACGAGATGGTTCAAAAGAAGAAATTGGTTCCTTATTAAACGAAGCTTTGAATGCCGGTATAGATCCCATGGTTATTACAAACGATGGCCTCACTGCCGCTATGACAGCAATTGGAGAAGAGTATGGCAAAGGACGCTGTTACTTACCGCAAGTAATGATAGCGGCAGAAACAATGCAAGCAGCTTTTATAGCTTTAAAAAAAGCACTGCCAGGAAAATTTAATATCAAAAGAAAAGGGCCTTTTGTTATCGCAACAGTAAAAGGCGATGTTCATGATTTAGGAAAAAATATTGTCATCGCACTTTTAGAAAACAGCGGGTATGAAGTCATTGATTTAGGAAAAGATGTTTCTCCCCAAAAAATTGTATCTGCCGTTCATCAATCAAAAGCTCCGCTGGTGGGACTCAGTGCTCTTATGACAACAACAATGCCGCAAATTGATATAACCATACAGGCATTAAAAAAAGAAAATTTGGCAGTTAAAGTTATTGTCGGTGGAGCCGTACTCACCTCGGAATATGCACATAAAGCAGGCGCTGACGCTTACGCCAGCAATGCCACAGATACAGTCCGTTTGGCAAATATATTAATGGGGGGAAAACAATGAATACATTAAAAGAAAAACACAAAGCGGGAGAATTCACAATCACAGTAGAATTGGATCCGCCAAAAAGTGCTTCTGCTAAAATCACCGAAGAACAAGCGTCAACATTAAAAGGAATGGTTGATGGCATTAATATTGCAGACTGTCCTATGGCAAAAATGCGCATGAGTCCTATCGCTTTAGCCCACATTATTCAAGAAGATTGCGGCATTGAAACTATTTTTCACCTTACCTGCCGTGATCGTAACTATATCGGCTTGCAGGCAGAATTACTTGGAGCCGCCGGACTAGGTGTACATAATATCCTAACTCTAACCGGTGATAATCCACAAAATGGTGATACTCCCCAGGCGAAAGCTGTTTTTGAAACGGATACTTGTGGTTTAATTCGCTTAGCCCATACCCTCAATACAGGCACGGACATCAACGAAAATGCATTGGGAGCTGCTACTCATTTCTACATTGGTGCCGCAGCAAATCCCGGAGCATCCGACCAATCACTTGAAATAGCAAAACTAGCAAATAAAGTCTCTTCTGGTGCAGAATTTATTCAAACCCAACCAATATACGATTTAGAAGTAGCCAAACGCTTTATAGATAATGCATCTCGGTTCAATATTCCCATACTGCTTGGTCTTATGCCATTACGGGGAATCAAAATGGCAGCCTATTTAGAAAACAATGTTCCAGGTATTTCTATTCCCAGGCGTATAATGAATCGTCTCCGCAAAGGCGGTTTAGAAGCGGGAATTGAAATTGCTCGTGAACAGTATACAGAAATTCGCAAGCTTTCTGCAGGTGTACATATTATGCCAATGAATCACATTGATATCATAAGCAAAATCGTAAAAGCATAAACACAAAGAGCAGCCTTCAAGAAGAAAGCTGCTCTTTGTGTTTATGTTATGGTGTTATCCAAATGGTATCTTAAAAAACGTCATGCAATACAATCGTCTGCGAACGATTAGGCCCAACCGAAACTATGCCTAGCGGCACGCCAACCAGTTGACTGATACGTTCCACATAATAACGAGCATTCGCTGGCAGTTCTTCGTAATTTTTGCATTGTGAGATATCCGTATTCCAGCCATCCAATTCTTCATAAATTGGTTCTACTGCTTCCAATACTTTTAAACTTGCTGGATATTCTTTTAGTTCTTTGCCTTCATATATATATCCCTTGCAAATTTTAATTTTATCCAAACCGTCTAATATATCTAAGCGGGTAATTGCCAAATAATCCAAACTATTTAACATAGCAGCATACCGGACAACTGCCGTATCCAGCCAGCCACAACGCCGAGGCCGACCTGTAACAGTACCAAATTCATGTCCTGTATTACGCAGCAAGTCTCCTATTTCATTTTTTTGTTCCGCTGGGAAAGGCCCCGCTCCCACACGTGTCGTATATGCTTTTACAACACCAAAAATATTTTGCATACGGCGCGGTCCTACACCGGAACCCGTACATGCTCCTCCTGCAGTTGGATTGGAACTGGTTACGAATGGATACGTTCCATGATCTAAGTCCAGCATAGATGCTTGTGCTCCTTCAAAAAGCACTTTCTTACCTTCTAATATATATGTATTTACCGAATAATCTGTATCCTTGACAAACGGACGAAGTTGTTCAGCATACATCAAATACTCTTTTAACACTGTATCATAATCAAAACCTTGTACCCCATAATATTTTTCAAAAAGACGATTTTTCGTATCAATATTATAGCGAAGTTTTTCCTTAAATACAGATTCATCCATTAAGTCAATCACACGGATGCCGACCCGATTAACTTTATCGGCATAGCAAGGACCGATTCCATTCTTGGTAGTCCCAATTTTTTTGGAAGTATCTTTCAAATTTTCATCTGCTTCATCTATCCGAATATGATACGGCATAATAACATGGGCCCGAGTGGATAGTTCTATTTTACTGATTTCAACTCCCTGCAAGGTAATATTTTCTATTTCCTGCAAAAGAACTTTTGGATTAACAACAACGCCGCTTCCTATAATACACGTTTTATCAGCAAAAAGAATTCCCGAAGGCAGTAACCGCAGTGCAAAAGCTTTATCATCCACAACAACCGTGTGTCCCGCATTATTTCCGCCTTGAGAGCGTACAACAACATCGGCCTTTTGGGCTAAATAATCAACAATCTTACCTTTACCTTCATCGCCCCATTGGGTTCCTATTACCATGCTAGTAGCCATTGATCATAACATCCCTTCGTATAACATCTTTTAACAAACACCCTTATTATACACGAAATCTTTACTTAATACAACGAAATCTATATATTATGCTTTATCTGCTAAATGTCATTTGTCTAACTAGAAAAGACAAGAGATATGTCTAAGTTGATTTAGGAAAATTACCTGAATTATTAATAATAATTGTAGCGTTTTTACTAGTTTTATCATATAATGGTGGTAATGCAAAAAAACTTTTTTGCATTATTTAGTTTTTTAAGGAGAGATTTTATGTTATTTGATAATACAACCATCGGCGGTATCAACACAATTTGCCGCATTGTCCGTTCCGCAACGTTTGAGGGAAGAGCTGATAGCAACGGATTCCCCACGGAAAGCCTGATCCAGATGTATGAAACCTTGGCAGACGGTGGTGTGGGTATTATTATTACGGGGATGATGGCTATCAGTCCCATGGAACCTCATCAACATTGCCAAATTTGCATTGACACAGATGACTGTATTGCGCCATTACAAAAACTGACAAAACGTGTTCATGATAAAGGCGGGAAAATTATTGCTCAAATAGTCATCATGGGTTCGGCAATCTTAGTTCCTGAAGGAGAAAACCGAATTATTGTCAGTCCGAGCGGAATTCCAGAGATGAATGCCGGCAGTAAAGAATCGCACGCCTTAACAATAAAAGAAATTGAAAAACTGATTCAAGATGCTGCAAAAGCTGCTGTTCGAGTAAAAAAAGCTGGTTTTGATGGTGTTCAATTCCATGGTGCTCATGGATATTTGGCCAGCAAATTTTTAACACCGTATTATAATACTCGTACTGACGACTATGGTGGAGCCTTAGAAAACAGAGCTCGTTTTCTTTTATTTTCTTTAAAAGCTATCCGCCAAGCCGTTGGTCCGGATTTCCCGATTTGGGTCAAAATCAATAGTTCTGATTTTATGAAAGAAGGCGGTATGACTTTTGAAGAAAGCAAACAAGTCATTCTGTGGATATCTCGTATCGGTATCAATGCTGTTGAAATCAGCGGGGGCAATACATCCTCCTTACCTCGTCAAGGTCCTATTCGTGCTATCCGCCGTACAAAAGAGCCGATGTATTTTTCAAAATATGCGGCCGATATATCGACCTTACTCAAAAACAAAATAGATATAGGCGTTGTAGGTGGTTTTCGTTCTGCCACTGATATGGAGCAATATTTAAAACAAAATCCCGTTGCATTTATTTCTATGTGCCGCCCTTTATTACGCCAGCCCGATCTTCCTAAAATTTGGAAAACAGGAAATACGGAACCTTCTCTTTGCATTTCCTGTTCACGCTGTTTTGGTTCAGAAAATGTTAATTGTATTTTTAACAAACAAGAGTAATATAGGTATATAAAAAAGGATTCAAACCATATAATGCAGAATAATATAATTATACTATTACATTATAGACAAGGAGTGATTGTATGAATGGGTTAACCATTATTCCGGTACTATTCTTCATGCTCCTCATCATATGCCTTTGCATACCTGTAGTATATGAAAGCCGAATATATATTCATGATCCTTTTCATTTTAATTGGAAAGTGCATTGGTTAGGACATGCATTATACTATGAATTAGATTACCAATATGGCAAACCCCTGCAAACTATCCTGTATATACGCTGGCACACATGCAAAAATACTGTATCCACCCCCCCATCAAAATCCAAAGATACTGCTGATCCAAGTCAAGACGATTCACAATCAGTCTGGCATAAATTAGAGCAGGAAAGTCAGCAGACAACTTATGAGAAAATTAAAACAGTCAACAAAAATACATTCTCACCTAAAGAAAAACCACCAATATCTTGGTGGCGGCCATATGTATTAAATGAAGCGTTTATTGAAACAGGAACTGCTTATCTGCTGCAAATATTACGACATTCTCGTATGCGTTCTTTTTATTTAAAAGGTTCATTAGGATTCCCTGAACCTTACGAAACAGGCATATTCGCAGGAATATTATATGCTGCAATACCTTTAAATAAGAACGAACTCCGCTTTAATTTTGTTGAAGAAGAATACGACTGTCAAGGATATGCTGCGGGCCGTGTATATCCGGCGGTGTTGCTTACATATTCTATCAACTTTATATTATCTAAGCCAGTCCGTTTATTTTTGTTTCACTGGCTAAAAAAAGGAAGGGAACACTCACATGGATAATAGCTACATAAAAAATAATTTGGAAACAATTTTTGAAAACTTCCAACGTATGATCAAAGTAGAAACCGTTGTTGGTGAAACCGTACATATCGGCGACGCAATTCTTGTTCCTTTTGTTGACGTGACCTTAGGCTTTGCTTCCGGCGGGTATAACGGAAAGTGTGAAACGGGCCGCAACAGTGCTGGCGGCGGCGGTGGCGCAAAATTGGAACCCACAGCAATTTTGGTCATCAAGGGTGACCGTGTGGAAATGTTTTCCATCAAAAAAGGCGGTTATCAAGCATCGGCTTTTGAAAAATTGATTGCCATGGTACCGGAAATCATTGATAAAATGAAAAAGGATAAATACATGTATATTAAAGATGAAGAGTTAGATGATACCGACACGGAAACATTAGCATCTAAAAAAAATACACCGCTTTAAAGACAGACAAAAATAGTCGGAAATAGGCTTCGTTTAGTTGTTTTTTTATATTAAGTTTGTTATAATCATAGTCACAATAACAATAAAAATTATTGAAATAAATTCAGGAGGAATATAGCATGAAATTAAAAAAACAATTAGCATCTTTGACTATAGCAGGTATGATGAGCATTATTGCAACAACATCTGCTTTTGCTTCGGGTGTGGGATATGTTAATTTTGACGCATTAGTACAAGCCCATAAGGATTTTCCAAAGGTAAGTGCTCAAATGCAATCCGCCATCAAATCTGCTAATGAAGAATTTACTAAAAAAGCACCTTCATTAAAAACGGATCAAGAAAAACAAGATTTAGGGAAACAACTTGCACAGCGCCTAAACACACTGGAAAACACATTAATTACGCCAATTGAAAAAGACGTTGTTGCAAAAGTAGAACAAGTCCGGGTAGACAAAAATCTAGACTGTATCGTAGCACAGGGAGCTATTATTGCTGGTGCTGATAATGCCATAGACGAAACAAATGAAGTAAGCAAATTACTGCAGTAATAATTTTATTATTGAGACTCTGTCCAAAAACAGAGTCTTTTTTTATTATAAATTAGTGTAACTACTGCATTGATTCCTTTAGTGAAAATAGTTCTCGGTAAGATATTGTCCAAAAAAGAGAAACCCTAAATAATAGATATATTACGATGAGTCTGACTATTATCTAGGTCAATACATTTATCGAGAACTTCTTGACACATACGTTCATCACCTTAGAGTAAAATAGTTCTCGGTAAGATATTGCAAAAAAAAGAGAAGACCTAGATAATAGATATATTGCCTCGCCAGCAAAATATATCACAACTAAAGGTCTTCTCATGGAATATATTGTAACAGAAATTATCAAAATAATAAAGGAATCCGATACCGCTATCGTACGAGAAACAAAATTATTGCAGTTGTTTATTCGCCTTTTCACCGAGGCATTGGCTT
>JALCNL010000016.1 GCA_022649055.1 Megasphaera sp. | reverse complement strand
TTGCCGTGGAATCGACTTTTTGAAGTCTATGTCGATGTTCGTGCCTTTCCGGATATTCCATTGGAATCACGAATACGGGAACAAATGCGTCAAGCGGAGAATGATCGAATCAAAGCGCAGGAGGATGCTGCAAAAGCAGCATTATCAGCGGCAAAACAATCTTCAAACAGTCAAAATACGGTGACAGCTCAAGCGGCTGTACAACAGTCTGCTGAAGCAGATGCAGATGAACAGCAGTCTGATTTACAATCACAGCAGATAGATCAGCGAGAAGAGTTGGCGCAACAGCAACGTATTTGGAGTCCGTCCAAGTAAATTTTGATAAAAAGGGGATAACGCCGACAAAGACTGTTTTTGTCGGCATTATTTTATTTTGATGAAATAGTATTGCCTATTCATAGTATTTTAAATATGAATATTTGCCACATACAATAATTTTACAGTATAATAGATACATTATGGATAAAAAAAATAATACACAAGAAGTTAATACAAGTGGATCAATCATGAAAAACCATACCTGGAATAAAAAACAAATTACCGTAACCTTAGTTTGCTGTTTTATTATTTTGGGAGTGGTCAGTGCAGAGGCAGCTTATTATGCACCTATTTCATTTTTAAAACCGGCAGAAGCGTATATAGAAGTTCACGATACGATGACTGCCGGTGAGATTGCCGCAGAATTACAAAAAAAAGGGATTATTTCCAATACGTGGTGGTTTCGGGCAGTGGCAACTTTAACGGGAACAGCCAATACAATGAAACAAGGAGAATATCTGGTCAACAACCGCATGAGCCTGCATGATTTAATGGCAAAATTGGTAAGCGGTAAATCAGAAGCGGAACGCATTGTGATTCCTGAAGGATATACGGTTCGTCGCATTGCCCAAGTGCTCGATCAAAAAGGATTGGTGAAAGAGGCTGATTTTTTGTCGGCAGCGGCAGATACGAAAAACTTATACCCTTATATGTATGGAAATCGTGTAGTTACGTTTCCGTCAGAAGGTTTTTTATTTCCTGATACATATTTTATCCCGCGAGGGGCAACGGCAGATCAGATAGTAAAAATGATGCTGGATAATTTTGATAAGCATCTTACAGAAAATATGAGGGAAAGCGCAGACCAGCACAATATGTCAATTTATCAGTTTGTTACATTAGCCTCCATGGTAGAAAAAGAGGCACAATATGAAGAAGACCAGCCGATTATTGCCGCGGTATTTCTTAAACGGTTGAAAATCAATATGCCGCTGCAGTCTGATGCCAGCCTTTCTTATTCTTTAGGATCTCATAAATCAGCCTATAGTATAGAAGAGACGAAAATTGATTCTCCGTATAATACATATTTATATACAGGACTTCCTCCGGGACCGATTGGCAATCCCGGGGTAAACTGCTTGAAGGCTGTTGCCGAAGCGAAAGATACGGAATATTTGTTTTTTGTAGCAGACGCTAAGGGGCATAATCATTTTTCCCGGACCTATGAAGAACATATGCAGAATGTGAAGGAGTATATGCCGTGAAGGAGTTATTTGAAGAAATGAAAAAATATGCAGCAGCGCAGATGATTCCTATTTTACGTGATACGGAAGTAACTCTATTTTGCAGATTAATAGCGGAAGCGGCTCCGAAGCGTGTTTTGGAAATCGGAACGGCTATTGGGTATTCTACATTGCAGATGGTTCCGCTGCTGCCTGAAAACGGATCGATTGTTACCATTGAGATTGACAAGGAGCGCGCGTATAAAGCACGAGAATACATTGCACGAGCACATTGCGAAGATCGTGTTACACAATTGATCGGAGATGCCGCCGTTCTTTTAAATGATTTAAAAGGTCCGTGGGACTTAGTTTTTTTGGATGGGCCTAAAGGGCAGTATTCACGACAGCTTGTGAAATTAATTCCCGAACTGTCGCCGCGGGCAGTTATTATTGCTGATAATATTTTATATCATGGAATGGTACGCATCAAGGGAACGATACCTCATAAACATCGTACGATTGTTATGCGGCTTCGAGAATATTTACGAATGGTAACTCAGGATAAAAGATTTGAGACGACTTTTTATGAAAACGGAGACGGAATGACCGTTTCCTATTGGAAAGGATACGAGTATGCAGAAAATGGAATTATTGGCACCTGCCGGTAATATGGATAAAATGAAAATGGCATTGCTTTATGGTGCCGATGCTGTTTATTTAGGCGGGAAAGCTTTTGGATTGCGTGCCTATAGCGGCAATTTTACAGATGAAGAACTAAGAGAGGCTGTTTCTTTTGCACATTCCTTGAAAAAGAAAGTGCATGTAACCGTTAATATTTTTCCTCATAATGATGATTTTAAAGGCTTGCCGGAATATTTGGAATATCTGGACAGCATAGGGGTAGATGCTATCTTAGTGGCAGATCCGGGTGTGTTTTATCTGGCCAGAAAAATTGTTCCCCGGATGCCGGTTCATATCAGTACGCAAGCGAATACAACAAACTGGATATCGGCTAAATTCTGGCAGGAAGCCGGTGCCAAACGTGTGGTTATGGCAAGAGAAGTTAGTCTTGCCGATATAAAAGTTATTCACGAAAAAGTTCCGGTTGAATTGGAAGGGTTTGTACATGGTGCTATGTGTATTTCTTATTCCGGACGTTGTTTATTGAGTAATTATTTTACACAAAACAGAGATTCTAACCGTGGCCAATGTGTGCAAGCCTGCCGCTGGAAATATAATATTGTTGAAGAAACCCGGCCTGGTCAATATTTTCCTGTTACGGAAGATGATAGGGGAACCTATATTTTTAATTCGAAAGATTTGTGCCTGCTTCCTTATTTGCCTGCATTATATGAGGCAGGCTTATGTAGTCTGAAAATAGAAGGACGTATGAAAAGTGTACATTATGTTGCTACTGTAGTAAAAGTTTATCGGGAAGCTTTGGATGCATTTGAACGAGATCCTGAACATTTTTCTGTAAAACAGGAATGGCTGGATGAATTGGAGAAGATTTCTCACCGACCATATACGAAAGGGTTTTCTGTATCTCGTCCAACGGAAGCCGATCAAGTATACAGCCACTCCAGTAATACACAGACACATGAATTTATCGGTCTTGTTACTTCCTATGACAAAGAAAAAAAAATCGTATATTTGGAACAGCGCAATAATTTTAAAGTTGGCGATACCGTTGAGTTTTTACAACCTCGAGGGAAAAATGTGCATCATATTATTACAAAAATGATTGATGAAAAGAACGCGATTATTACTGTAGCGCCTCATCCGCAGATGAAGGTGGGTATTTATATTGATACGCCGCTGCAGCCGTATTCTATGATGCGCCGAAAGGTGGCAGAGTCATGAATCACGATTGGGTTTATTTCCGTATAAAACCAGAAAATATGACGTTTGTAACACGTATTATAGAAGGCTGCGAATACTTGGGAGTGGTTACCGCATTAGATGGCAAAAAAGGAATTGGATTTGTAAGAACTGTTATCGATACAAAAGAATTGACGAAAGAAATACTGATGTCGCTGCCTTTTAGAGTAGAACTTCTTGATGTAAATCAACTTAAAATAATATAAGCACTATTATGCAACATAAATGCAATATAAAAAAAGATACCAGATTTTTATACTATTTTTCGGTATCTTTTTTTTATTTTATTATTTGCTGCTCCTATATAGATTATCACTGGTATTATCGCATTTTTACCGTTATTAGTGTATAATAAATATAGAGATAAATCACGTTATAACGTAATTTTTAAATAATATATCAGGGAAAGAATACCGAAAAGTCAGAAGGGAAGAATGGAAATATCAAATATTGCAGTTGATAATTAAAAATATGTGTATCAAGTCGGTATGTCTTTCGGAATCAGGAGGCAATTCTATGAGAAAATCTAATTGTTTAGCCATGATACTTGCCGGAGGAAAAGGAAGCCGTTTGGGGGTTCTTACTAAAAACCAAGCCAAACCAGGACTGCTGTTTGGCGGAAAGTACCGCATTATTGACTTTACATTGAGTAATTGCCGTCATTCCGGCATTGATACAGTCGGCATTTTAACTCAATATCAACCGTTGGCACTGAATTGGTATGTAGGAAACGGAAGTTCTTGGGATCTTGATTCTGACCGTGGAGGAACTTTTGTGCTACCGCCTTATATGACAGATGACGGAACCAATTGGTATCATGGAACGGCTGACGCTATTTATCAAAATATGAATTTTGTGGATATGATTGGTTCCGATTATGTTCTTGTATTATCAGGCGATCATATTTATTCCATGGACTATTCGAAAATGCTGGCATTTCATAAAAAACATCATGCAGGTGTTACTATTGGCACGATTCGTGTCCCATGGAGCGATGCCAGCCGTTTTGGTATTATGACGACTGACGATAACATGAAAATACGTAAGTTTCAGGAGAAGCCGATACATCCGGAAAGCAATCTTGCTTCTATGGGAATTTATATTTTTAATCGAAAACTCCTGAAAACATATTTAATGGCGGATGCAAAGGAAATACATTCAGAACATGATTTTGGAAAGAATGTTATTCCTGCGATGCTGTCACAAAATCTGCCGCTGTATGCATATCCTTTTGAAGGATATTGGAAAGATGTAGGTACCATTGAAAGCTTGTGGCAGGCGAATATGGATTTATTAGCCGATGATCCACCTCTTGATCTGAATAATTCTGATTGGCGTATTTATTCCGGCAGTCAATCGCTGCCACCTCATGTCATTGGACCGCATGGCAGTGCCAGAAGCTCTCTTGTAGGGGAGGGATCTCAAATTTTAGGTACGGTGATACGTTCGGTTGTTTTTTACGGTGTTACTATTGAAGAAGGTGCAAAGGTGACTAATTCCGTTTTAATGCCGGGGACAAGTATTGAAAAAAATGCAGTAGTAGATAAAGCTATTATTGGCGAAAGATGTATTATTCAAAGTAATGCAGTTGTTCATAATGACGATGGTACCGTAATGGTTGTCGGTAACGATGAAAAGATAAAAGCGAGTGAGGGACAGATACAAGGAGACGTGATAGCATGAGCAGCCAAATCATTGGATTGATAAATCTCCAGGAAGATAATCCGCTGCGCGAATTGAATGAAAGACGTCCATTAGCTACTATGCCGTTTGGCGGAAAATTTCGCCTTATTGATTTTACTTTATCCAATATGGTAAACGCTGGTATCGGGGATATAGGAATTCTTCTTTCTGCAGAATCGCGTTCTGTATTAGACCACATACGTTCTGCTAAGGATTGGAATCTGGCCCGCAAGGGAGATGGCTTATTTTACTTGCCGCTGGAAGCACAAGATATTATTCATCCTATGGAGGGGGATGTTCGTACATATTATCATAATTTATCGTTTGTAGAGCGGGCGGTACAACCTTATATCCTGATTACGCGCAGTGACTATGTACAAAATATAGACTATGAAAAGGTTCTTCATTTCCATCGTCGGCATAATGCCGATGTGACTGTAATTTATCACCACCCGGCAACAGATATAACTGGCAATTTTTATATACTTGATACAGATGATAAAGACCGTATTACGGAGATAACTCCTAAAACGCATGTGAAAAGCGGTGAAAATGTCTATATGCGCGGAATCTTGATTGATTGTGAAATATTTAATCGATCTGTCCGTCTGGCATATGCCAAAGGGTATAAATTCATATTGACGGATATTTTAAAAAGAAACATTGACCGGCTGCGCGTTTTCGGTTTTAATTATCAAGGCTATACGGCTTGTATTCATTCCGTTCCTGCGTATTTTAATGCGAATATGGAATTACTGGATGTAAAAAAATGGCGCAGTCTCTTTCTTGATGGAGAAAGGCGGATATATACAAAAATAAAAGATGAAGCTCCGGCCAAATATATGGAGGAATCCGCTGTAAATAACTCACTGGTAGCGAATGGCTGTATTATTGAAGGCCGGGTAGAAAACAGCATTCTTTTTCGCAAAGTCCGTGTGGGAAAAAATGCGGTCATACGTAACAGTATCATTATGCAGCACTCTGCCGTTGGTGATGATGCACAGCTAAACTATGTTATTTGTGACAAAAATGCAATTATTCAGTCAGAAGCTGTGCTGACGGGGACAAAACAAATGCCTTTATGTATTGGAAAATATTCGGTTATCTGATGTAAAGAGAGGTATGCGCATGAAGAAATGGAAAGATAAAGAAGAATTCAAAAAAATATTTATTCGTAAATCTCATGTAGCATGGGAAAAAGATGTGCGCGACCTTATACCAAACGAAGTATATCAGACCGTTGCATTTATGATTCGTGATTTAATAAGTGAAGATTGGATTAAAACCAATAAGATGTATGTAGAAAAGAAAGTTAAACAAGTATATTATTTTTCGATTGAATTTTTATTGGGAAGATTACTGCAGTCAAATTTGATTGGTGTTGATATGGAAACAGTTTGCCGCGAAGGATTGCATGATTTGGGTTGGGATTTGGATGCTATTATACCGGAAGAACGAGATCCGGGATTGGGGAATGGAGGATTAGGCCGTCTTGCAGCGTGTTTTGCAGATTCTTTGGCAGCTCTTCGTTTGCCCGGTCATGGATGTAGTATCCGCTATCAATATGGGTTGTTTAATCAACGTATTGTGGATGGACAACAAGTTGAACTTCCGGATAATTGGCTGGTAGATGGCTATCCGTGGGAAGTGAAGAAAGTAGATAAGGCGGTCAATGTATGTTTTAGCGGCAATGCGTATATGCGTCCTGACGGTGAGGGAAACTTGGAATGCGTATACGAAAATTATCACTCTGTCCGTGCTGTGCCGTATGATGTGCCTATGGTTGGCTATCATAATGATACCGTCAATACATTGCGGTTATGGCGTGCCGAATATACCCGAGAAGATGTATATCGTGTCTTGGCCAAAGGAAATCGACATGAGGCATTTCGCTATAAAGATAATGTACAGCTTATTTCTCGCTTTTTGTATCCGGAAGACAGTACGGAAGAAGGCCGCAGGTTACGGCTTATGCAGGAGTACTTTATGGTCTCTGCCGGCGTCCAAAGTATAGTCCGGCATTTTAAGCAGAAGATAAGCCCTAATATTAAAGTATTTGGGCACTATGTGGCCATTCATATCAATGATACGCATCCCGCTTTGGTTATACCTGAATTAATGCGGATTTTTATGGACGAAGAAGGGCTGCCGTGGGAAACGGCATGGGATATTACCACGGAAGTTGTAGCCTATACCAATCATACTATTTTGCCGGAAGCAATGGAGCGCTGGTCCATTCCCCTGTTTAAAGAATTACTGCCGCGCATCTATTTAATCATAGAAGAATTAAACAAGCGATGGCTGCAGCAGGTACGGAATAAAAATCCCGGCGATGAGGCAAAAGCGCGTGAAGTGGCTATCCTTTGGGATAATCAGGTTCATATGGCTCATCTTGCCGTATTGGGAAGTCATAGTATTAATGGGGTGGCGGAAATTCACTCGCAAATATTGAAGGAATCTACGTTGCATGCATTCTATAGCTGCTTTCCCGAACGTTTCAATAATAAGACAAACGGAGTGTCTCATCGGCGATGGTTGATTCAGTCCAATCCACAGCTGGCACAGCTTATCGATTCAGCTATCGGAAATACATGGCGTAAACATCCCGAACATATGATAAATCTAGCAGCATATGCATCAGATGCTGCTTTTCTGGAACAATTGGATCAAGTAAAAAGAACACGCAAAAATATACTTGCATCCTATATCAGAACGGAATATGGACAGCAAATTGATACAGAGTCTGTATTTGATATACAAATTAAACGATTCCATCTGTATAAGCGTCAACTGTTGAATATTCTCCATATTCTCAATCTGTATTATGCATTAAAAGAGAATCCGAACATGGATATCGTTCCGCGCACATATTTATTTGGCGGAAAAGCTGCGGCAGGGTATGGCGAAGCAAAAATGACGATTAAACTCATTAATGTAGTTAGTAAAATGATTAATGGGGATCATAGTTTGGAGGGAAAATTAAAAGTACTGTTTTTAGAAAATTATAATGTTTCTTTAGCTCAACTTTTATTTCCGGCAGCCGATGTAAGCGAACAAATTTCTACGGCCGGTAAAGAAGCTTCCGGAACCGGCAATATGAAGTTTATGATGAATGGAGCTATTACATTAGGGACTATGGATGGCGCTAACGTAGAAATTCATCATGAAGTAGGTGACGATAACTGTGTTATTTTTGGACTGCGGGCCGATGAAGTGATGAAGTATTATGTTCACGGCGGATATTCATCTTGGGATTTATATCGTACAAATGAGCACATTCGCATGCTTTTGACACATTTAGTAGATGGTTCGTTGGGAAACGGCAATTATGCTTTCCAAATGTTATATGATTCTCTTTTGGATCGAAATGATGAATATTTTGTGCTGAAAGATTTTGATTCGTATTGCGAGGCACAGAAAAATATCGGCTGCCGTTATCAAAATCACTATAAATGGCTTCAGTCTAGTGCCGTAAATATAGCACATTCGGGATTTTTTTCCAGTGATCGGACGATTCGGCAATATGCACGTGATATTTGGCATATTAAACCTGTTGAAAGTACGTAGGTTTTGGAGGGGACATTATGAAATTAAGTGCAATCGATGACTACAGTACATTTTTATATCACCAGGGTACAAATTACAGCAGCTACCGTTTATTCGGTGCACATTTCACGTCTTATAAGCGCAAATCCTGTGTTCGTTTTGCCGTATGGGCACCTCATGCACAGCAGGTGAGTGTTGTCGGTGATTTTAATAATTGGGATGACCGGATGGATAGGATGGCAGCTTCTTCCTATGGAAATGGCATCTGGGTTGCTTATATTGAAGGATTGCAGGAAGGCGATATATATAAATATGCCATTACAACATCTTCGGGAGATGTGATCCTTAAAAGTGATCCGTATGCCTTTGCGTCAGAACTGCGTCCGGGAACGGCTTCAAAATTGACGAAACTTCACTACCATTGGAAAGACAAAAATTGGCAGCGGGATTGCCAAAACTATGACTCTTACAAAAATCCCATGCTTATCTATGAAATGCATCTTGGATCCTGGCGCCGTAACGCGGCAGGCGATGTATTGACATATCGTGAAATAGCACAGCAGGTAGTCGCGTATGTAAAAGATATGAACTATACTCACATTGAACTCATGCCCTTGTGTGAATATCCTTTTGACGGATCTTGGGGATATCAGATTACCGGTTATTTTTCAGTAACAAGCCGGTACGGCAATCCTGAAGATTTTATGTATTTTGTCGATTTATGTCACCGCAATCATATCGGGGTTATTTTGGATTGGGTTCCCGGACATTACTGTCGTGATGCGCAGGGACTTCGCTTCTTTGATGGACAACCGGTGTATGAATCGGAAAATGAATTATTAGCGGAAAATCAAGAATGGGATACGATGAATTTTGATTACGGTCGTACGGAAGTGCAAAGTTTCCTTATATCGAATGCACTTTTCTGGCTTACGCAATTTCACCTTGATGGCTTGCGTATTGATGCTGTTGCTAACATGCTGTATCTTGATTACGGCCATGGTGCCGGTCCCTGGCAGTCTAATGCCTATGGCGGGCGCGAAAATCTTGATGCCATTGATTTTTTGCATAAGTTAAATACCGCTGTTTTTGCGGCGATACCACAGACACTGATGATAGCGGAAGAATCATCTGCATGGCCTCTTGTCACGAAACCGGTCGATGTGGGCGGTCTGGGATTTAACTATAAATGGAATATGGGCTGGATGAACGATATGTTAAAATATATGTCTCTGGATCCCATATATCGAAAGGAAAATCATAATTTGGTTACGTTTTCCTTATGTTATGCTTTTTCAGAAAATTTCATTTTACCCTTATCACACGATGAAGTTGTTCATGGAAAACGTTCTTTATTAAATAAAATGCCGGGAGATTATTGGCAGAAATTTGCTGGGTTACGAGCTTTTTATGCCTACTGGATGGCTCACCCGGGGAAAAAACTGCTCTTTATGGGATGTGATTTTGGACAATTTATTGAATGGAAATATAATGATAGTTTAGATTGGCATTTATTAGAATATCCGATGCACCATGCGCTGCATGATTATGTGAGAGAACTCAATGCATATTATCTGGAACATCAGGAGTTCTGGCAGGAAGACTGTGAATGGTCCGGCTTTTCGTGGATTAGCTGCGATGATTGTAATAATAGCGTGATTGCCTTTTATCGCAGGGGCAGGGAAAATAATCTGATGACTGTTGTCCTCTGTAATTTTACACCCATTGTTCGTCATTCCTATCGAGTGGGTGTTCCGGAAAAAGGGGTATATGCAGAAGTGTTTAATAGTGACGCGGAACGGTTTGGGGGTTCTGATGTATGTAACACAGATGCTTTTGTCAGTGAAGACATTCCTATGCATGGGCAAAATCAATCTATGGTGTTGACATTACCGCCATTAGCTGTTATATACCTAAAGATGCAGTCGGAAATAACTGATAATGGAACAGAAAAAATATAAAGAATAATGTGATAGTACATACAATAATTCTTTAAAATTTCAATCATAGAAAATTTTTGAAAAGAGGTGTTACCTATGATTAAAGTTTTATTTGTTGCTTCTGAAGCAGTGCCATTTGTTAAAACCGGCGGGTTAGCAGATGTTATGGGCGCATTGCCAAACGTATTGGCATCTAAGGGAATGGATGTTCGTCTGGTGATTCCTAAATATAGCCAAATTCCCGATTCTTACAACGATGAAATGCAGGAAGTGTACCATGGTGTTGTAAATTTAGCTTGGCGTCAATTATATTATGGCGTTGAAAAAATTGAAAAGAGTGGAATGACCGTTTATTTTATTGATAATGAACAATATTTTAAACGAGATCGTTTGTATGGTTTTGATGATGATGCAGAACGGTTTGCGTATTATAGCCGGGCAGTTTTGGCAATGCTGCCAAAAATCGGATTTCAGCCGGATATCATTCACTGTAATGATTGGCATACAGGCCTTATCGGTGTTTTTCTAAAAGAAGACTTTTATCGAGATTCTTATTATAAAAATATGAAAGTTGTTTATACGATCCATAATTTAAAATATCAAGGGATATTTTCTCCATCTGTAGTAGAGGATATAATGGGGTTGCCGCGAAAACTTTTTGATAACGGAAATCTTGAATGTGACGGATGTGTTAATTATATGAAAGCCGGTATGGTGTACGCTGATCATATTACTACCGTGAGTCAGACATACGCACAAGAAATTGCATACCCTTATTTTGGCGAAAAGTTGGATAGCTATATTCGCCTGTGTAAGCATAGACTGACCGGGATTATCAATGGGCTTGATGAAACAATATATAATCCGGCAAAAGATCCGTTTATTCCTTTTACCTATACCAAAAGCAACGTGTTCAGCCGTAAAGCTGCTAATAAAGAATCTTTGCAGGAACGTCTGGGACTTCCCGTCAATCGTAATATTCCTATGCTTGCTATTGTATCCCGTCTTATTGAAGATAAGGGGATGGATTTAATAATGCGTATTATGGATGAATTGATGATGGAAGAGGTACAGCTCATTATTTTAGGTACTGGCGATTGGCCGTATGAGGAGGGGTTTCGTCATTTAGCCCAGCATAATCCGACAAAAGTTTCGGCAAATATTCTTTTTGATGAAGGATTAGCTCATTGTGTATATGCAGCGGCAGATTTATTTATCATGCCCTCACGATATGAACCTTGTGGACTGAGTCAACTTATTGCTTTGAAATATGGAACTATTCCTGTTGTCAGAGAAACAGGAGGATTAAAAGATACGATTATTCCTTTTGACAAATATACGAATACAGGAAACGGATTAAATTTTCAAAATTTTAATGCCCATGAATTATTGTTTACAGTGAAACGAGCGTTAAGTTATTATGCCGATTCTCATTTATGGAAGTATCTCGTTCATAATGCGATGACAAGCAAATACGGCTGGCGTAAGTCGGCTGATAGATACGAAGAATTGTATATTAATATGTTAGATAGAGGATGAAATGGATTGATACCCCTTGACCAAATTACACATATGGTAGGGGTATTTTAGAAAAAGGAGTTCTGAACATGGAGCCATATTTATATCATGATTCACGGAATCCGGTATATAAATCAATATTTGGTGCTGTCCGTGCAGGTAAAAAACTTATATTACGGATTTCTGCCAATATAAAAAATGAAAATACCTGTTGTATTACGTTGCGTACTTGGAAAAGCAATGAAGGAGAATATAAAATCCCCATGGCAGAAAAAGGCGGATTTTATGAAGCGGAAATCACCATGCCTGAAGAAGGCACGCTTTTATGGTATTATTTTATTGTCCGATATCAAGGAAACACAGTATATTATGGTAATAATAAACACCAACTTGGCGGGGTAGGTGCTGTGTATACACAAGAGCCGCCATCATACCAAATTACTGTTTATGACAAGGGTATTCATACGCCGGATTGGTTTAAAAATGCGATTGTATATCAAATATTTCCTGATCGGTTTTGCCGGAGTCAATCACAGACTGCAAAACTTTTTGGCAAAAAAGGAGCTGTCATACACAGTGACTGGAATGATATACCGCATTATTGCAAGGATAATCAAGGAAATGTTTTGCAATATGATTTTTTTGGCGGCAACTTGGCGGGAATCAAGGAAAAATTAGATTATCTCAAGATGCTGCATGTAACAGCTGTATACTTAAATCCTATTTTTGAAAGCAGCAGTAATCATCGATATGACACGGCAGATTATTATCATATTGACCCTATGTTGGGAACAAATGAAGAATTTTCCCAATTGTGTGCAGACGCTGAAAAAAAAGGCATACATATTATTTTGGATGGTGTATTCAACCATACAGGGGAAGATAGTATATATTTTAATAAATTTGGACATTATCCTGAAATAGGAGCGTATCAATCGAAACAATCACCGTATTACAATTGGTATAAATTCACCGATTATCCTGACGAATATGAATCGTGGTGGGGTGTAAAAGATCTTCCCGATGTAGATGAAATGACACCTTCCTATTTGAACTTCATTATTAATAATAAAGATAGTGTTCTTCACTATTGGTTGCAGCAAGGAATCAGCGGCTGGCGTCTTGATGTTATCGATGAACTTCCAGAAACTTTTTTGCGAAAATTTTATCATACACTGAAAAAAGAAAATCCCCAGGCTGTTCTGGTCGGTGAAGTGTGGGAAGATGCGTCGAATAAAATAAGCTATGGAGAACAACGGGAATATCTTTGCGGCAAGGATATGGACAGTGCCATGAATTATGCTTTGCGTGCGATTATGATAGATTTTATTTTGGAACATAAAGATGGCCGACGTACGGCAGAAGAAGTATATCATCAGATGGAAAATTATCCGCAGGAAAATTTTTATGCTATGTTGAATCTTCTCGGCAGTCATGATGTAAAGCGGATTTTATCCATTCTCGGCACAGGTGGAGAAACAGATGTGTTGACAGTTTCGGAAAAATCAGAAGCCCGGCTTAAAATCCTTTGTACATGGCAGATGACGATGCCTGGCGCACCTTGCATTTATTATGGGGACGAAGCAGGCGTACTAGGCGATGTCGATCCCGATAATCGCAGAACCTATCCCTGGGGGAATGAAAACAATCGTATCTTAGAGTGGTATGTACAGCTGACTGCATTGCGGTGTCATAATGACGCCTTACGGACTGGGCGGTTTATTCCTCTCTACGGGAATGGCGATATTTATGCATATGCCCGCAGTATTGAAGGAGGAACTGACGTATTTGGGAAAAAAGCAGAAGATGGTTTTTTTATTATCGTCATGAATCGGAATACCACTGCAATACGATCTATCAGCATTTATACAGATGGATTGGCTTATGGTAATTTGTATGATGCTTTTGAACCCAACAGAGCACCTATCTGCACAGTGAACAGTCGTTTTACGGTAACCTTGCCTCCCCTTGGAATCACTGTGCTGAAAGGAATTGATGAAGCGAAACAAAAAAGGGCTGGAATCTTATGTCATCCCACTTCTTTTCCTTCCGACTATGGTATGGGGGATTTAGGAAACGGAGCAATGCAGTTTATTGATTTTCTCTATCAAGCAGGTCAGAAAGTATGGCAAATTTTACCGCTTACACTGCCGGGAGAAGGGAATTCACCCTATGTATCTATGTCTGCTTTTGCCGGAAATGAACGATTGATTTCATTGGATAAGCTGGTAGATTGGGGATGGTTGAAAGAAAAGCGTTTTTTGGAATTTAAACGGCAAATATTGCAGGCCCATACATACGAAGAAAAATGGCAGTGCAAAAAGATGTGTTTATGGGATATGTCACATGATCCTGATTTAGTAATTCCTTGGAATGATTTTGCGGCATTCTGTCAAGATAATGCGGATTGGCTTGAGGAGTATGCTTTGTTTTCGGCAATCCATGATTTTTATCAAGGAAATTCATGGATCCAATGGCCGGATGATATACGAAACCATGATGCCGCAGCTATTGCGCACTATAAAAAAGAATTATCGGGCACCCTATCCCATAATAAATTTATGCAATATATTTTTCACATACAATGGCAGGAAGTACGGCAATATGCCGCAAGCAAAGATATTGCAATTTTAGGTGACATACCAATCTTTGTTGCGCATGACAGTGTGGACTGCTGGGCTCATCAAACTTTCTTCGATTTGGATGAACAGGGGTGTTTGCGTCACGTAGCAGGAGTTCCTCCCGATTATTTTTCTGCCGATGGACAAGTTTGGGGAAATCCATTGTATCGGTGGGATACTATAGCTGCGGATCATTACGAATGGTGGATCAAGAGATTTCAACGTATGGCAGCTATGGTGGATGAAATACGTATTGATCATTTTCGTGGATTTGCATCTTGCTGGGCAATTCCTGCCGGAGCGCACACTGCCAGAGACGGAAAATGGAATCCCGGTCCCGGGATTGACCTGTTTCGAGCCATATACAAAAAAATTCCTAACATCCAATTAATAGCCGAAGACTTAGGATTTATAACGGATGATGTTTGTGAATTAAAGAATAAACTGGGTATTCCGGGGATGAAAATTTTACAGTTCCATATGAAATATCGATCCGATGGACGGTATAGTTTTGATACGGAACCTAATTGCGTTGCTTATACAGGTACACATGACAATAATACGTTGCTCGGATGGTATACAGAAGAACTGGATAGATATCAGCAGGAACAGATGAAAAATTCTTTGGGATTAGAGGAAAATGCTTCGGCAGAAGAAATTGTATGGTCTTTTGTGTCGTATGTGTACAGCCGGCGAGCGAAAACCATTATAGTTCCCCTGCAAGATGTATTGTGCTTGCCGTCAGCCTGCCGCATGAATCGTCCCGGTATCAGTCATGGACAATGGTTATGGCAGGTAAAAAAAGAACAACTCACAGGGGAATTAGCACAGAGACTTGCATTCTTGTGCAAACAGCACGGGAGATGAGAAGATAGTTGCATTTCTGCATAATATGTGATACAACTAATATCATTCCATGGAAATATAGTAATCGTGCTTGGAATGTAAGACGAATGAAAAGAGGGGTTTTCTTTGCATAATAACAACGATGATGATGCATTAATGCTGCATAAAAAATTAGCGGGTAAATTAACCATAGGCAGCAAAGTAGCAGCCAATTCAAAAAAGTCGTTATCCTTGCTGTATACACCGGGGGTAGCAGCACCTTGTCTGAAAATTGCTGAAGATGAAACGCGGTCTTATGAATATACTGGACGCGGGAATTATGTTGCCGTAGTTACGGATGGCAGTGCTGTTCTTGGATTGGGGAATATTGGACCGCAGGCTGGTATGCCAGTCATGGAAGGAAAATGTCTTCTTTTTAGTGAATTTTCCGGAATAAATGCGGTTCCTCTTTGTATTGGCACGCAGGATGTAGAGGAAATTATTCGATTTGTACAACTTCTGGAACCATCCTTTGGCGGCATCAATTTAGAAGATATTAGCGGTCCTCGTTGTTTTGAAATTGAAAGAAGGTTACGGGATACTATGCATATTCCCGTATTTCATGATGATCAGCATGGAACCGCGATTATTGTGCTGGCAGGTATTATTAATGCGTTGAAGTTTGTGAATAAGTCGGCAGCGGCGGCAAAAGTTGTTATTAATGGCGGAGGTGCCGCTGGTCTTAGTATCGCCAACTTGCTTTTAGAATATGGGATAAAAGATATTATCATTTGTGATATTCATGGGGCCATTTGTGCAGGTGATGCAGATAGTAATCCGGCTCAGGAAAAAATGGCTGAAAAAACCAATATTCGTCATGAACACGGAGATTTAGCACATATCTTAAAGGGAAAGGATGTTTTTATCGGCGTTTCAAAGGGGGGGATCGTATCCCCGGCGATGATACGGTCCATGGCAGACAATGGGATTTGTTTTGCTATGGCAAATCCTATTCCTGAGATTTATCCGCAGGAAGCGAAAGCAGCGGGAGCACGTGTGGTCGGATCGGGTCGTTCAGATTTTCCCAATCAGGTGAACAATGTACTTGTATTTCCCGGTGTATTTCGCGGTGCACTGGATTGTCGTGCTGCGGATATCAGTGAAAAAATGAAATTGGCCGCGGCAAAAGCGATTGCAGCGGTTGCAGAGAAAGATGGGTTACGTGAAGATTATATTCTGCCGGATGCCTTTGACAGCAGAGTAACAATAGATGTTGCGGCAGCGGTTGCAAAGGCAGCGACGCAGGAGGGTATTGCTGGTATGCCGATGACGGTTGCAGAAGAAATGGAGAAGGCAAAGTCTTTTATGAGAAAATAAGATAGATAGCTGCAGCTGTATTCTCTTTAGTGAGTAAGAGGATACGGCTGTCTTTCTGTATGGCTGCCGGATTCATTATGGTACCATATGTAATGGTAATAGAAAAATAAAAATAACCTGTTCATTTAAAAAAAATGAATTTACTATTTTGTGTCGAATAATATATACATAAGAATCCTGATTGAAAGTGGGTGATAATGTGTATATAAAGTATATGCGTTTACAGAATTACCGTTTATTTAAAGATGTAGAACTGAACTTTCATGAAAGAGCAAATTATCTCGTGGGAGAAAATAATATTGGCAAGAGCAGTTTTTTGCGGTTGTTATCGCTGATAAGTTCCGGTTTCGGCATTTTAGAACATGACTATGCTGATACAAATCTTCCGATTGTGATTATTGTTGAAATATGTTTGTTGGATGATGCATCAGAACATTTTTCTGATAGTAAAGAAGGGGTGCCGGCACAGGTGCGCTTGCGTATGGAAAAACGAGTAGATGAAATCTTTCCGCGCCTGTACAATGATGCAGATAATTCACAACTGCCGCTTGATTTAATTCGACGTATCCGATATATTTATCATTCAGAAACGCGAAACGACGACTATCTTGTTTCTGACGAAATATATAATTTGTTAAAAAATAATATACTTAAAAGCGGACAAATCGAGGAATTCAGGCCTTCCCCCGATATGGCTCAATTCATTCAACAACAGGAACGGTATAGTGAATATGACACTTCTTTTTATATGAACGTATTGGTGCTGTCTAAATTGTTAAGCCGTCAGGATCGGCCCAGAGCGGATAATTTGAAATTTATATCTCTTGTAGCCTTAAAGATTTTATCTCACATATATGTAATGTATCATAGTAAAGCCGTTCCTTTTGAACATACGATCATTGTAGACAGCAGGGGAAAACGATTCTTGTCTATATTTGTGGCAATAGATGAACCGGAAATACATTTGCATCCCTATATGCAGCGATCTATTTTGACATATTATAAACAATTGTTGCAGAATGAAGATCCGGCTTTTTGCGGCATTCTGAAATCATTGTTTAATATAGATGGACTGCGTGGACAATTGTTTATTGTTACACATTCGACAGATTCACTGGTTGATGATTATCGTAATATCATTCGCTTTTACAGAAATAACGGTGGTTGTGTTCAGGCTGCCTGCGGTGTAAATTTTCACTTCAATGAAGAAATAGAAAAACATCTGATTATGCATTTCCCGGAAGTTAAAGAAGCGTTGTACTCGCGCAGCGTTATTATTGTTGAAGGGGAAACGGAATATGGATGCTTTCAGCTTTTTGGTACGACATTGGACTTGCGTTTTGATTATTATGGTATTTGTCTTATCAATGCGCGTGGGGAAAGCTCTATATCTAAAATCAAAAAATTACTGCAGTATTTTAGAATACCTACGGTTGCACTTTATGATGCCGATGTAAAAGGCAGCCGTGAGGCGGAAAAAAATGTTTTCTTTACAGACGAAATTTGTTTTGAAATGGATCTTGTAAAAGCGATGATTGATAAGGGCAAGCGACGGAGTTTAGATCATATTATTTATACCGCGGGCGGGGTCCATGGCAAAGCAACGGCGGATATGCTTAAAAAGGCTTGCCGTAAGCTGGACATTAATTACCATAATTATCCGCCGAGGATGCTGGAAAATGTAAATCCCCGCAATGTAGAAACAATGTATGTGTATTATTTTGCTTGGTTGTATAGTAATAAAGGGGTTATTTTAGGCCGCCTTATTGGGCAATCTCTTACAAAACAAGAAATACCGCCTTCTTTTACCCGGGTAATTAAAGTTGCCGGACAATTAGCTAAAGTTGATTCGAATCAAGAGTGTTGAATATAGTCTATGTATTGAGAAATAGGAGTTGCGTACGTTGCGTATCTTTATTGCAGAGAAACCGAGTATGGCTCGGGAATTAGCCAAATGTCTGCCACCGCCGCAGCACAAGAAAAAAGGATTTATTGAAACCGGAGACGGTATTGTTACTTGGGCTTACGGTCATGTATTGCAGCAGGCAGAACCACAGGATTATGATATAAAGTATAAAACATGGAAAGCGGAAGATTTGCCGATTGTGCCGGAAGAATGGAAACTGCTGGTCAGCCCGGACAGTAAAGAACAATTTCAAACGATTTGCAATCTGATTACTCAAGCGGACAGCATTATTAATGCAGGAGATCCGGATAGAGAAGGTCAGCTTTTAATTGATGAAATATTGGATTATGTAGGGAACACCAAACCGGTACAACGGATTCTTTTGAATGCGCTTGATGAAAAGAGCATTAAGGAATCTTTGGCGGATCTGCGGAATAATTCCGATTTTCTCCACTTGAAAGAATCCGCACTGGCTCGCAGCCGTGCGGACTGGCTCATTGGGATGAATTTATCACGGGCATATACATTGGCCGCACGACGGCAGGGCCATCGCGTTGTTTTTCCTATCGGCAGAGTCAAAACTCCGACATTGGCACTGGTTGTGCGACGCCAGCGGGAACTGGATCATTTTGTTCCTGTCGAGTATTTTATTGTAAAGGCTGTGTTTATTCATGCCAACGGAAGGATTACTGCGCAGTGGCAGCCGAAGGATACGCAAACAGGGATGGATTCTGAGGGACATGTTATTGAAGAAAAAGCAGCGCAGGCACTTATTGATCGGTTACACAATAACCCATCAGGAGTCATTCAAGAACGAAAAAAAACAAAAAAGAAGGAAGCGCAGCGCCTTCCCTTATCATTGTCCTCACTGCAGGTTTTAGCAGGCAAACGCTATGGATATGATCCGCAGCAGGTACTGGATGCAGCACAGCAGCTTTATGAACGAAAACTTACGACATATCCTCGCTCTGATTGTGAATATCTGCCATGTAATCAATGGAAAGATCGTTCTTCTATTATACGTAACTTACAAAGCAACCATGCCGGAAAATTGTCAGAGTGGGCTGAAAAGGCTGATCTTTCTATTAAAAGCAGGGCATGGAACGATAGTAAAATCACGGCGCACCATGCCATTATTCCCACGACGGTTTTTTGTGATTTTTCTAAATTGACATCACTGCAGCAGCATATTTATTATCTTATTGCGCAGGCATACATTGCACAATTTTATCCGTTGTATGAATATGACCAGACTCGCATACTCGTTGCAGCGGCATCAGAAACGTTTGTGGCTCACGGAAAAGCAATTACTGTATCGGGATGGAAAGAACTATATACATCTGATAAGAATGACGCCGAGGAGGAAGAGAGCGATGATGGATTGCCTGTTGTAAAAAAAGGTGATGTTGTTGACTACAAAGAAGGGCATGTGGATAAGAAAACGACAAAGCCGCCGCCACACTTTACACCATCCACACTGCTGGCGGCAATGAAGGAAATTTATAAATATGTTAAAGATGATTCTTTAAAGAAAAAACTAAAAGAGGTGCAGGGAATCGGCACAGAAGCAACACGGGCTACTATTATTGATGAATTGATAAAACGAAAATTCTTAGTAGAAGAAGGCAAGAAAAGATATTTAAAACCGACAGATAACGCATATCTGCTTGTAGATGCGTTACCTGATGAAATGGTATATCCCGATGAAACTGCTGTTTGGGAAGATCGGTTATATAAAATGAGTGAAGGTAAAGAGCAGCTTGCCTCATTTCTGCAGGATCAAATTACATTTTTAGAAAAACTTGTTGCAAGAGCTAGAGACGTAAAAATTGTTAGTAATGATACGAATAAAGATCAAAAAATATGTCCGCAATGCGGCGCTGCCATGGTGTTGCGGCATGGTAAATATGGTGATTTTTTCGGCTGTACCATGTACCCGCAATGCCGCTATACAGAACAAGTGACAGCTCCCTTACAAGAAGCAGAAAAAAAATATAAATGTCCTCGCTGTCATAATGGGTATTTTATTTGCCGCACGAGTTCCTATGGCCGCTATTGGGTATGCAGCGAACCTGATTGCAATACGACTTGCAGTGATGTAGAGGGAAAACCGAGTATATTTGCAAAATAGTTATCAGTAAGATAGTGGCCCCTGGAGAAGAGATGCTGAAAATAATAAGGGAAAAACCATGACAAGTATCGGTTTTTTGTATATAATAAAGTGATAGACTAAATCACGAGGTGACAGGGTATGATATTGTCCGGCAGGGAAATTGTTAAACATATAGGTGAAAAAATCATTATTGAGCCATTTGATCCTAAACGAGTTAATCCTAACAGCTATAACTTGTCCTTATATAATCATCTTATGGTTTATGATCATCAAGAATTAGATATGGCACATCCTAATTCCGCTTCTGATATTATTATTCCCAAAAGCGGCTATGTGCTGCAGCCTAATACGTTGTATTTAGGAAGAACAAACGAATATACAAAGACAAATGGATATATTCCCATGTTGGAAGGGCGTTCTTCCGTTGGGAGATTGGGAGTATTTATTCACGTAACGGCTGGGTTCGGAGATGTTGGATTTGCTGGATATTGGACACTGGAGATTTTTTGTGTACAGCCTATCCGCATATATCCGGATGTGGAAATTTGTCAAATATATTATCATGATATTGATGGCGAATATGACACTTATAAATCTGGCAAGTATCAAAATAATCATGGCATTCAGACGAGTATGCTTTATAAGGATTTTCAAAAATAATCAATACGAGGAGCATATCTATGTTAAGATATGCTCCTTTGTGCAGAAGGGGATAGCATAATGAAAGAAATAAAAATCCAAGATATGAAAAATTTTCGAATAGGCAACAGCGAAAATAGCCAAGCCGGAACTGGGTGTACGGTTATTATATGCCCTGAGGGTGCTCCCTGCGGTATTGATGTCCGGGGCGGCGGTCCGGCCAGCCGGGAAACAGAATTACTTAAGCCTGTTGCATCCTGCGATAAAATACATGCCATCGTTTTATGCGGAGGGAGTGCGTTTGGCCTTAATGCGGCAGGCGGTGTCATGAAGTATCTTGAAGAGAATGACGTTGGTTTTGAAACAAGATATGGCAAAGTACCTCTTGTATGTGCGTCTTCTATATTTGATTTAGGTTGTGGTGACAGCACGATACGACCTGATGAAAAAATGGGATATGCCGCTTGTCTGGCGGCAGAACAAAACAATATACAGGAGGGAAATCATGGAGCCGGGACGGGCGCAACCGTTGGAAAGCTCTGGGGCGCTGCCTACATGATGAAGTCTGGGCTTGGCATATATGCGGCAGAAGCCAAAGGACTTCAAGTTGCGGCTGTTGTTGCTGTTAATGCTGTGGGGGATGTATTGGATCGGAGCCGCAATTGCATTCTGGCAGGAATGCTTAATAAGGATAAAAACGGGTTTGCCTGTTCGGAACAAGTTCTGATAGATGATAGAGATACACCGAATCTTTTTTCTCAGAGGGCGCAGGCGCATGCAACGAATACTACTATTGCAGCAATTATTACAAATGCAGCTTTTGATAAGACGGCGATGAATAAAATTGCCGCTATGGCGGGTAATGGCATGGTACGTGCTATTTCACCGGTTAATACAATGGCTGACGGGGATTCCGTGTATGCTGTATCTGTGGGGACTGTGACAGCAGATATCAATATTACCGGAACCTTAGCTGCGTATGTTTTGGAAAAAGCCGTTGGCCGTGCTGTATTATCGGCAGATTCTGCATATGGAATTCCGGCAGTGAAAGATTTGCAATGGAAGAAATAACGCGGGTATAATTTTATTATTCGGTAGATGTTTTTAAAAACTATTTGTTTCTTTTGAAGCAAATAGTTTTTTTTATAAAAACATCACTAAAAAAGTTGACATTCATACAGCATTGGAGTAATCTATGTATGATAAATGTATAGCAATTTTGTCCATTTTTAAAATGTAGTAATAAATAACTAGTAGGAGTGATTACAGTGAGTGAATTACTGAGAGTAGAGGACCTGAAAGTTGCTGTTGAAGGCAAAGAAATCCTCAAAGGACTCGACTTAACAATTAATACAGGAGAAACACATGTTATTATGGGGACAAACGGGGCTGGAAAATCAACATTGTTTAACGCCGTGATGGGAAATCCTCAATATGCAGTTACAGCCGGCCGTATATTTTTTGAAGGCAGGGATATAACCGATTTACCTGTTAACGAACGGGCTAAAGCCGGTATTTTTATGGCGTTTCAATCCCCTATAGCAGTTCAGGGGATTTCTGTAGAAAACTTTATCCGCAATGCTAAAAGTACTGTTTCCGGTGAACCACAGCGAATTATGCCGTTTCGCAAAAAAATGCATAAACAGATGGAAAATCTTATGATGGATCGTTCCTACGGAGATCGATATGTTAATGATGGATTTTCCGGCGGGGAACGCAAAAAAACAGAAATTTTGCAAATGTGTATGTTAGAACCTAAATTGGCTATGTTGGACGAAATTGACTCAGGCCTTGATGTGGATGCTGTCCGGATAGTCTCCGAAACTGTTTCTGAGTATCATAATGAAAGTAATGCTATTCTTGTTATTACACATCACAGCGAAATATTGCAAAAACTGATTCCTGACTACGTTCACATCCTCATCAATGGACGTATTGTCAAAACCGGCAATGCCAAACTTATTCAGGAAATTGAAGCTAATGGCTATGATGCCTTTAAAGAACAAGCCAAGTAGGGGGTGTTAATATGGCTGATGCAAAAAGTAAAATTGATGCCTTGTCCAATTTTGGCAACGTCTATAATTTTAAAAAGGACTTTACATATTCCTATAAAACCGAAGCAGGATTGACTCCGGAAATTGTTAAGGAAATATCAGATAAAAAACATGAACCGGAATGGATGCTGCGTTTTCGGCTGAAATCCTTGGAAACTTTTTATAAATTGGATTATCCTGATTGGGCGCCGGATATCAGCGGGCTTGATATGGATAATATTGTTACCTATGTACGTCCTAATGCACAGATGAAAGGGAATTGGAACGAAGTTCCTGATGACATTAAGGATACGTTTGACAGACTGGGGATTCCTGAAGCTGAAAAAACTTCATTAGCTGGAGTTGGGGCACAATATGATTCTGAAGTGGTCTATCACAGTATTCAAGAAGACTTAGTCAAACAAGGAGTTATTTATACGGATTTTGATACGGCTCTTAGTAAATATGAAGACATTGTAAAAGCACATTTTATGAAACTCGTTCCCCCGACCGATCATAAATTTGCGGCTCTTCATGGTGCGGTATGGTCTGGAGGATCCTATGTGTTTGTACCCAAAGGAGTGCAGGTATCTATCCCATTGCAGAGTTATTTTCGTCTGAATGCTCCTGGAGCAGGGCAATTTGAACATACGATGATTATCGTTGAAGACGGAGCCAAAGTTCATTTTATTGAAGGCTGTTCGGCGCCTAAATACAATGTGGCGAATCTTCATGCTGGATGTGTAGAACTTTTTATAGGTGATAATGCGGAATTGACGTATTCAACCATTGAAAACTGGTCTAAAAACATGTATAACTTAAATACTAAACGAGCCATTGTAGGTAAAAACGGGCGCATTAACTGGGTGACTGGTTCTTTTGGTTCGCATACATCCTGCTTATATCCTATGAGTATTTTACAAGGAGAAGGGGCCCACTGTGAATTTACCGGAGTTACGTTCGCAGGCAAAGGGCAATATCTTGATACGGGTTCCAAAGTAGTACATAATGCACCTCATACGACTAGCAATATTAATTCGAAATCTATCTCTAAAAGCGGCGGTGTCTGTATTTATCGAGGCAGCGTTGTTATCAATGAAAAAGCAGAAGGAGCAAAGGCCAATGTCAGTTGTGAATCACTGATGCTGGACGAAATTTCGCAATCTGATACGATACCGGCGATTGTTGTAAAAAATGATAACATAGATTTGGGGCATGAAGCTAAAATAGGACGCATATCCGATGAAGCTATTTTTTATCTGATGAGCCGAGGATTAAGTGAAGAGGATGCACGTGCCATGTTGGTCAGAGGTTTTGTTGAACCTGTTTCTAAAGCATTACCGCTGGAGTATGCTGTAGAAATGAATAATCTTATTAATCTGGAACTTAAAGGTTCATTAAAATAGGGAGGCATTAGTATGATAAAAGAACAATATAACCAACTCCCGCGAACCACGTTCCGCTGGATGAAGGTCAATCATTTGGAGTTAGCGCCCCAGAAGATAATCCCGGCTGTACACATGCAGCCTCAGGAACATCATACCGGTGATGTAGTAGTGCGGTTTTACGATGGAGATAGCACTTTACCGCTGGGAGACTTTGCGGGCGCCAATGCAGAGGCTTTATCACAGGCGCTGCATCATAGTACGACGGGGTGTTGTATAGAGATTGCCCCCCGTGCAACGGGGGCTGTTTGGCTTACCTATACACTGAGTGAAGAAATTCCGCAGATTGTTGCTCAGCTCCAAATTAAAGCCGGACCCGGCAGTGATGTGTCGATATATCTGACTTTTGAAGGTGACGCTGAACAGGGAAACGTTAACTTTCTGAATTACGTAGAAGCTGGCGAAGCCGCTAAAGTAAAAATTAGTAAAATTCAGCTTCACGGTAAGCATGTACGGCATATAGAGCACCGTTATGCAAAAACAGAAAAACAAAGTTTCGTTGAGTATGTAAGTGCGGAAATTGGCAGCCGTGAAACTATTGTTTACTATAAAACGGATCTTTTAAAAGAAAGCGGAAAATTTCATAGCAATACTATGTACATGGGAAATGATAAACAAATATTTGATTTTTCCTATTGGGTTCCGCAACAGGGGGAACAGACGGAAACGGATATTCTTACAACGGGTTCGCTGATGGGCAGTGCGAAAAAATATTTTCGCGGTACTATAGACTTTCTGCGCGGTGGGAAGAAAGCAGTTGGTTCTGAATCCGATGTATGCCTTTTGCTGAGTCCGGGAGCACATTCTATTTCGATTCCGCTTCTTCTTTGCAAAGAAGATGATGTTGTTGGGAATCATGCTTCCAGTGCGGGTCAAATTGATCAAGATAAGCTTTTTTATCTGATGAGCCGTGGATTTAGTGAAAATGGTGCACAGCTGATTATTGTTGAGTCTAATATTAGACCGGTCATTGATAAACTGGGTGATCCGGATATGGAAAATAAAGTGTTGCAGGCTGTTCGCGAAAAAATGCAGTACTGCCATAAGAAAGGTGATTGCCATGTTAAATGTTCGAAAAGATTTCCCCATATTGACTAAAGTCCATAACGGACATCAGATTGTTTATTTTGATAATGCGGCTACGACACAAAAGCCTAGACAAGTAATCGATGCCATTGTTGATTTATTGGAGCACCATAATGGCAATCCGCATCGTGGGGCACATATTTTGAGTGTTGAAGCATCTCAACTGTATGATGATGCGCGTATGGCTGTACAAAAATTCATTAATGCAGCACATAGCGAAGAAATTGTTTTTGTCCGCAATGCTACCGAAGCACTTAATATTATCGCCAGAAGCTATGGTGAAACCCATTTGCATGAAGGAGACAAAATTGTCATTCCGATTTCCGAACATCACGCTAATTTAGTTACATGGCAGCGTGTTGCCAGAGTAACAGGCGCAAAACTTGTCTATATGTATCTTGATAAAACAGGGCATTTTACGGAAGCTGATTTGGCTAAAATCGACAGTAAAACAAAAATCGTTGCCTTTGCGGCTGTCAGCAACGTATTAGGTATGAAAACACCCATTGAAAAAATTATTAACAAAGCACATGCTGCAGGAGCGGTAGTGGTACTTGACGGAGCACAGGCGGCACCGCATATGAAGAGCGATGTCCAGAAATGGGACTGCGATTTTTATGTTTTTTCTGGTCATAAAATGCTGGGTTCTGCCGGAACCGGCGTGCTTTATGGAAAACGTGATTTATTAAATGATATGGAACCTTTCCTTTTGGGCGGTGATATGATAGAATACGTTCAAGAACAGACTACGACTTTCAATGTACTGCCATTTAAATTTGAAGCGGGAACAGAAAATGTAGAAGGGGCCGTTGCCTTGCATGCCGCAATTGATTATTTGGAACAGATAGGATTTGATGCCATCGAAAAACAGGAACACGAATTAGTAACTCGTGCTCTCCAAGGATTGAAACAAATTCCCTATGTTCACATTATCGGCAGTACCGACGCCGAGGAAAAAACAGGGGTTATTTCCTTTACTATTGAAGGGGTTCATCCCCACGATGCGGCAACTATCCTTGACAGCTATGGAATTGCGATTCGTTCTGGACATCATTGTGCACAGCCTTTTGGCAGTTATATCGGAGCAGAAGCATCAAATCGTATCAGTTTTTACATTTACAATACTGTTGAAGAAGTTGATTATTTTCTTGATAAATTAAAACTTGTTCGTAAAACAATGGGCTTTAAAGACTAGGAGTGGCAGATATGGAAGACATGAATCAGTTGTATTCTGATATTATTTTGGAACATAACCAAAACCAACTCAATAAACATGAACTCAATCCATATAATTTGGAAGAACGAGGGCATAATCCCAGTTGTGGCGATGATATTACGCTGCGTGCCGAGATCGAAGACGACATTGTGAAGGATGCTGCGTATACGGGACATGGATGTGCTATCAGCCAAGCTTCGGCCGATATGATGATTGATATTATAAAAGGGAAAACAGTGGATGAAGCGTTGCGTCTTGTTGATTTGTTTCTCGATATGATTAAACGGGAAATTACGGACGATGAAAAATTAGAAGATTTGGAAGATGCGATTGCCCTTAAAAATATTTCCAATATGCCTGCTCGGGTAAAATGTGCAGTTCTTGCGTGGCATACATTAAAAGAAGCTATTGCAAACAGGAATGAACGATAAATGTGGAATATAACAAGAAAATGGTGTATGTGTTGATTTTAAGATAGAAAAAGAACAGGGATCCGGATTTCATTTTATCCGGATCCCTGTTCTTTTTTGATAGGTATTCAAAGCTATTCGGCGGATCATTAAAAATAGACACTTATTGTCCTTTATCTTTTACATCCGTTTTGCCATAAAACTGAAGATATACAAATATAGCAGTAGCTATGATAAATGCGATTACACTGGTCATTTGAGCTGATTTTAAACCTATGATGAGGTTTACGTAATCTCCCCGTAAAAATTCCAGGAAAAAACGTTCTACAGCATACAACATAATGTAAAGGCAAAAAACCTGTCCTTTTTTGTGCGGAAAGCTGCTGTAGAAAAGCAAGGCTACAAAGACTAAAACATCAAGTTGTCCTTCCCAGATTTCTGCCGGCCATAAGGGCTGATTTCCATATGTATGATATGCAAGTGTTGTGTCTGGATATAATAAGCCGAAACTTTTTCCTGTGGGATGTCCAAAGGCATCTCCGTTCATGAGATTGGCCATGCGGCCGATGGACTGCCCCAGTATAATAGCAGGCGCCAGAAGGTCGGCAAAAGCCCAAGTATCGATATGATGATATCTGGTATATATGATGCCGACTATGGCTCCGAACAGGAGACCTCCCTGTATTGCCATGCCGCCCTGCCAGACATACGGAATCTCTGCAATATGATTATGATAATACGTCCAGTCGAAAAAGAAAACATCCCATAGACGTCCGCCTATAATACCTGCAAGACCGCAGTACATGGTAAAATCAAATATATGTACATGCCAGCCGCGTCCGTCACGTTTCATAATATAATACGCAACGACGCCTGCCGACAGGATTCCAAGCATGAATAAAAGGCCGTAGGAACGAATAGGAAAAGATCCGATATAAAACAAATATTGATGCATATGTTTCCTCCTTTGTGTTATAATAACATAATGTATATATTATACCGTATTTATGTAAAATTACCAGACAGAAAATATTTATATAGTAGGAGAATGTGTAATGATTCACTGGAAGTCTAAAAAAAATCTTATATTTTTGGTTCCTTTATTTTTGATAGTAAGTGGCACGGTAATACTGCCGCAGAACATTTTTGCCAAGACAGTTAGTGTAAAAGAGACAAAGAAAACAGATCCTGTCTTTAATGTACCCACTGTCAATAATCCGATTCAATCTATCGATATTCAAAAATTAAAAATTGTGGAAGAACAAGGACGGTGGCTTGTATCAGGTGATTCCCTGTCACAATATGGTATTCAGGAGATTTCAGGAAAACCGGGATATTTTCTCGTGCGCCTGCCTAAGCCAAAACAGAATATACCGGATACGTTGTGGCAGAATCCAAATGTA
Organism: Megasphaera sp.; assembly: GCA_022649055.1. Classification (GTDB taxonomy): domain Bacteria; phylum Bacillota; class Negativicutes; order Veillonellales; family Megasphaeraceae; genus Megasphaera_A; species Megasphaera_A sueciensis. The sequence continues at coordinate 6,599 of JALCNL010000016.1, read as the reverse complement.
GAACTTCTCTTTCCGGGCAGTAAAGGAAAGAAAGATTACACCGTAAGTATTCAGCATATTCGCCGCCCTTTAGGTATTAGTTATGTTTTGCAGCCAAAAGGAAAAGAATTGCAGCCGCCATTGACACCTGTCACGGTAATTCCGGAATTGAAAAATCAGGAATCAACAGCAATAATTAATAAAAAGGGAAAATTGGATATTGCCATTCTATGGGATCCTATAATGAAAGAAAAAGACAATATTCCTGAAATAAACGCCAAACAACGTGTTATTTCTCCCACGGCATTCAGACTTACAACATCAGGGATAGAACTGCGCAATCCGGATTTAGATACACTGGTTGCGGCATATCGTGATAAAGAATATGATGTATGGCCGTTGGTGGATAATCATTTTGATCCTCAATTTACACATCAATTGCTTATGGACGACAATCTGAAGAAACGAGTAATAAAACAACTCATAGGATATGCGTTGCTATATAACCTGAATGGTTATAATCTTGATTTTGAGAATATAAACTATGAAGATCGTGACCGTTTGACCGCTTTTGTCCGTGATATTGTTCAAGCGGGACATGCCTACGGACTTACTATTTCTATGGACGTGACGGCTATCTCCGATAATCCCAATTGGTCTCAGGTTTATGACCGAGCTTCCTTGGCTAAACAACTGGATTATGTAGTACTGATGGCCTATGATCAATTCGGCAGAGCCAGTACCGTTGCCGGACCCAATGCATCGTACCCATGGGTCGAAGCCAGTGTAAGAAAAATAATAACTGTCGTTCCGCCGAATAAACTGATTCTCGGTATGCCTTTATATATGCGCACCTGGTACGAAACCAATGATCCAGGAACACTTCCTTCCGATATGAAGACTTGGTCGCAGCGACCGGCACAGGTCCGTGTTTCTTTTCCGCGTTCCCTTGATGTCAGAACGTTGACGATGTCGGACAGCCAAAAGCTGTTTGTCCGTTTTAAAAAAGATATACGCTGGGATGAAAATTTGAAATTATATTATATGGAATTGCCGATTGCGGAAGGGCAAATTAAAATATGGTTTGAAGATGAAAAGTCTTTGCAATATAAATATTTGCTGTTATCTTCCTATCATCTGGCAGGAGCCGCTTTTTGGCGCAAAGGGTTTGAAACGAAAGATTTTTGGCAGGGCTTTCCCCTATAAATTGGAAAATGAAAATATTTCATGCTTTTATACTTTACAAAAAAGTGATAGCGTAGTAGAATATGTAACATCTATAAGGTAAGCAATGATTGGGAATGATAAACAACAGCGTTTCAGAGAGCCGGCGATGGTGGAAATCCGGTACACCGGAAGTTTATTTACTCACCCGGGAGCTTCTTATACTGAAAAACAGTAAGTATAAGCGTTTGACGGGCGTTAACCGTAAGACGGAATATATTTCGTCGTAATGAGAGCCAATTAGGGTGGTACAGCGATCATACGCCCCTAACGATGCATTGCAGGCATTGTTAGGGGCTTTTCTTTTTGTGATAGATACCATGTATAGGTTTGATTTGTATGTATAGGAGGCATGTGTTAATGATGGAAAAGTATATCCCACAGGAAATTGAAAAAAAATGGCAAAAAAAATGGCTGGATGAAAAGGTGAACTGTTGTCCGGATGATAATGGAAAACCGCCGTATTATGTCTTGGAAATGTTTCCGTATCCATCGGGAAACCTTCACATGGGGCATGTACGCAATTATTCTATTGGGGATGTTATTGCCAGATATAAACGGATGACGGGGTTCAATGTTTTGCATCCAATGGGATGGGATTCGTTCGGGATGCCTGCGGAAAATGCTGCTATCAAAAACAATATTCCGCCGGCGGTGTGGACACTGGATAACATATCCAATATGAAACGCCAGCAGCAAGCATTAGGACTTTCCTATGATTGGGACCGGGAAGCAACAACTTGTAAAGAGGATTATTATAAATGGAATCAATGGCTTTTTGAATTGTTTTATAAAAAAGGCCTTGTATACAGAAAAAAAGCGAAGGTAAACTGGTGTGAAAACTGTAATACTGTTTTGGCAAATGAACAAGTTATCGATGGTAAGTGCTGGCGCTGTGATTCCGATGTTGTAAAAAAAGACCTGAAACAATGGTTCATAAAAATCACGGATTATGCGGATCGTCTGTTGCAGGATTTGAATAAGCTGGATGGCTGGCCGGAACGTGTAAAGACGATGCAAAAAAATTGGATTGGACGCAGCGAAGGGGCTGAATTTGATTTTATTATTCCAGAAATAGACAAAAAAATATCAATGTTCTCTACACGGGTAGATACTATTTTTGGTGTAACATATATTGTATTGGCTCCAGAACATCCGTATGTGGCGGAATTGATTAAAGGCAAGAAAAATGAAACAGAACTTCGGAATTTTATCACACGTATGAAAAATATGAATGATATGGACCGTACTTCGGACGATGTCGAAAAAGAAGGCATGTTTACTGGTTCGTATGCTGTAAATCCTGTTAATAATGAAAAAGTACCTATTTGGATTGCCAATTACGTTTTGATTGATTATGGTACAGGCGCAGTTATGGGCGTTCCGGGCCATGATGAACGTGACTGGGAGTTTGCTAAAAAATATCATTTGCCGATTCGGCTGGTAGTTCAGAATAGAGAAGAAACATTAGATTTGGATACAATGGAAACAGCATACCATGATCCTGGGATTTTGGTTCATTCCGGTGCTTTTAACGGGTTGACTGATGAAGAAGGACGTAAAGCTATTACGAAATGGCTGGTGGAACATAAATTGGGCCATGGCACAGTAAATTATAAACTGCGAGATTGGCTTATTTCCCGTCAACGGTACTGGGGAACACCCATTCCGGTTATTTATTGTGATACCTGCGGAGAACAGCTTGTTCCTGAAGACCAGTTGCCGATTACGCTGCCTACGGATGTTAAATTTACGGCGGGAGCTGTGTCCCCGTTGGCAACAAGCGAACATTTTGTTCATTGCACTTGTCCGAAATGCGGGGGTCCGGCCCGGCGCGAAACGGATACTATGGATACATTTTTTGATTCTTCATGGTATTATTTACGATATACGGATGCAAAAAATAATCAAGCTGCCTTCGATTCGAAAAAAGCCAATCATTGGATGGCCGTTGATCAATATATTGGCGGCATTGAACATGCTATCCTGCATTTGCTCTATTCCCGCTTCTTTATGAAAGTGTTGTACGATGCCGGGTTGGTGGAAGACGATGAACCATTTACCCGCCTATTAACACAAGGAATGGTCCTGATGGATGGCAGTAAAATGTCAAAATCCAAAGGAAATGTTGTGTCTCCGGAAGAAATTGTACAAAAATACGGAGCGGATACGGCACGATTGTTTATCTTGTTTGCCGCACCGCCGGAACGTGATTTGGAATGGTCTGATCAAGGAGTGGAAGGGTCTTTCCGTTTTCTAAATCGTGTATGGCGCATTTTTGGACAATACATGGAATTAATGAAACAAGGAACTCCTACCGCTCAAGAGTATACAGAAGATGAAAAAGAACTTCGTTTTGTAGAACATACCTCTATTGGAAAGGTTACAGAAGGCGTTACTGGTAAATATAACTTTAATACAGCGATTAGTTCTATTATGGAAATGGTCAATGCGATGTATGCATATGCAGGTAAGCATCAGACAATCCGGAAGGATTTAGCTCTGGAGGTAAATAAAAATCTGTTATTGCTTCTGGCTCCGTTTACGCCGCATATCACAGAAGAATTATGGCATGATGCAGGATTTGAAGGGAGTGTTCATGAAGCAGCCTGGCCGGAAGTGGATGCTTCGGCTTTGGTTGTCGATGAAATTCAAATACCTATACAAATTAATGGTAAAGTTCGCGAACGTATTACAATACCTGTCGATGTTACGAGTGAAGAAATGAGAGAAAAAGTGTTAGCAATGCCTCGTGTAAAAGAATGTATAGATGGCAGGACGATTATTAAATATATTGTTATTCCGCAAAAAATTATTAATATCGTTGTAAAATAAGTAAAAAAAGATACTCATGTAAAAATGAGTATCTTTTTTTACATTCATTTGCTATCATAAATAGATATAGAGGTAAAGGAGAACATAGGAATGAATACTGAAAAATGGAGCAATATAAAGGTAAAACAGTCACCTGTGCTGCGTAATAAACAATGTGCAGTGTTAGTTCCGCTTATTGAAAATAAGGGGAATCTTGGTGTTTTGTTTGAAGTTCGCAGCAGCAAGCTTAGCTGGCAGCCGGGCGATATTTGTTTTCCTGGAGGCGGCAGAGAAAATACAGATATTTCTTTTGAACATACGGCAGTCCGGGAGACAATGGAAGAATTAGGGACATCAAAAAATCAAATTCAGATGCTCGGGAGACTGGATTATGTCGAGTCTCCCGTCGGGGTAACCGTATGGCCTTTTGTTGGGATAATAGAAGCCGGCTGTATTACTATAAGCAAGCAGGAAGTAGAGGAAATTTTTATTGTGCCTGTACAATGGTTTCTCGCCCACGATCCGGAACGTTTCTGCATGGAAATTGCCACAAGACCGGCATCTGGATTTCCGGATGTCATTGCCAAGCAATTATCTTGGCAGTGGCGTAAACGCTCTTCGTATGATATTTACATGTATCAATATGAGAATAAAACAATTTGGGGAATTACAGCGCATATCGTTAAAAATTTTATTAGCCAATATCGCCGCATAGAAATGCTATAGTATTTCTACTATGCTATTTAGTCATAAATAAATTATTTGTTATATTGTTTTTTTATAATAAAAAAAGTATTGTTGTTTGTTATATTGTGTTACTTATTGCACAATATAATTTCTAAGAAGTAGCTATAATACTAGCATTTCTATTATTTTATGCAGATAAAGTTCGTAGAATGTTTTGGATAAGCCAGATGAAAAAGTATGTTTCAAGGAACAAAAAAGATTACATATGATAATAAATTTTAATGGGTTAGCTATGAGAAAAAAAAATAATAATATTGACTCAAGTGTTGCTTTTTCTATTGATTTAATTTGTGAAAAGTTGTACAATTCAGATGTGGGAGATTAGAACAATCGTGTATATGCCGTGTGCATGTATCGTTGTCTAATTGTGGTTATCATAGCTGCTACAGGCTTTCGAAAACACCTGCAAAAGTTAGTTAACAGCGGCAATAACTATATCTTTTTACAATGCTTTTTAGTTTAAACTAAATAGTAAAAACATTCTAAAGGAGAGTGGAAGAATCATGGATTTTAACATGACGGAAGATCAACAAATGTTTGTAAAATTGGCTAAAGACTTTGGTGAAAAAAGATTAGCCCCGACTATTACCGAACGTGACCATCAAGGTATTTTTGATGAAGCAATCATCAAAGAAATGCTCGAAATGGGTTTGGGCGGCACATATTTCCCAGAAGAATACGGCGGAGCTGGTGCCGATGTATTGAGCTACATCATGACGGTAGAAGAACTGGCCAAATATGATGCAGGCGTCAGCATTACGTTGTCCGGAACCGTATCCTTGTGTGCAAATCCGATTTTTGAATACGGGACAGAAGAACAGAAGAAAAAATTCTTAACTCCGCTTTGTGAAGGCACGAAACTGGGTGCGTTCGGCTTAACAGAACCGAATGCCGGCACCGATGCTTCCGGCCAGCAGACCGTTGCAGTAAAAGAAGGCGACCATTATATTTTGAATGGTTCCAAAATCTTTATCACCAACGCAGGCGCAGCTGATATCTATATTGTATTCGCTATGACGGATAAGAGCCAGGGCAACCATGGTATTACGGCATTCATTCTGGAAAAAGGGATGGAAGGCTTTACCTTTGGCAAGAAAGAAGACAAACTCGGGATCCACACGTCTCAGACGATGGAACTCGTATTCCAAAATGTAAAAGTTCCTGCTGAAAATATGCTCGGTCAGGAAGGGAAAGGCTTTAAGATTGCTATGCAGACCTTGGACGGCGGCCGTATCGGGGTAGCCGCACAGGCATTGGGAATCGCGGAAGCCGCTTTGAAAGACGCTGTTGAATATTCCAAACAACGTGTACAGTTCGGCAAACCGATCTGCAAATTCCAAGCTATTTCCTTCAAACTGGCAGATATGGCAATGAAGATCGAAGCCGCGAGAAACCTGGTATACAAAGCAGCGATGAAGAAACAGGAAAAGAAACCGTATTCCGTGGATGCTGCGATGGCAAAATGCTATGCTTCGGATGTAGCTATGGAAGTTGCGGTTGACGCCGTGCAGATTTTCGGCGGCTACGGCTACAGCGAAGAATATCCCGTTGCCCGTCATCTGCGTGATGCAAAGATTACACAGATATATGAAGGCACGAACGAAGTACAGCGCATGGTTACTTCGGGTGCGTTATTGCGGTAATTGGCATGACAAAGCAGGTTTGATTGTTGCGTAATCAAGCTGTGGAGACAAGAAAACATTTTTAGGAGGTTAGCGTAATATGGAAATATTGGTATGTGTAAAACAAGTACCAGACACGGCAGAAGTAAAAATCGATCCAGTGAAACATACCGTCATTCGTGCGGGTGTGCCTAACATCTTTAATCCGTTTGA
>JALCNL010000015.1 GCA_022649055.1 Megasphaera sp. | reverse complement strand
TATGACAAAAATTTAGTTAATGCAACTATCTGCAATCTTGGAATCTACCAGCTGTTAGCGCCAAACGGTTATATTATAATGGAACATAGCGGGCGGGAAGATATAATGTACCATCCGTTGTTTAAAGTGGTCAGAGAGAAAACCTATGGAAGCGACACGCGTATAAGCTTTATTCGTGCCGCTCAGGAAGGGGTATAATTGTGCGAATTGGTATCTGTCCGGGCAGTTTTGATCCTGTTACGAATGGACATATTGATATATTTGAAAGAGGCAGTAAACTCGTAGACAAGTTGATTGTTGCCGTATTTGAAAATCCAACAAAGAAACCTCTGTTTACGATGGATGAACGGGAGGAGATGTTGCGGGAAACAACGCGGCATATATCCAACATTGAAGTAGTAAGCTTTGATGGCTTGTTAAATCAATATGCAAAGGAGCGTGGCGCTACTGTTATAATTCGCGGATTGCGAGCACTCAGTGATTTTGAATATGAATTTCAACGTGCATTACTTATGAAAAAAGTGGAACCGGATATTGAAACGGTATTTATTATGACAAATAATAAATATTCCTATGTAAGTTCGACGGGTATTCGAGAATTAGCTTGTTTTGGCGGTAAGCTTGATGATTTAGTGCCGGCATACGTCGAAAGTCGACTTCAAACAAAATTTGCAGACAAATATTAAGGCATAGGGGTGGATTATATGAATTCTGATAAGTTGTTGGAAGATTTGGAAAGCTTGGTTATGAATGCTTCGAAGATGCCGTTTACGAATAAAAAAATGGTAGAAGAAGAAGAAATTTTGCAGATAATTGATGATTTAAAGGCATCGATGCCAGCAGAATTGGAACAAGCTAAAAAAGTTTTGGCAGAAAAAGAAAAAATTGTCGCTGATGCGCAACGTCACGCGGATAGTATGGTGGCTCAAGCAAAGGATTATATTGCAAAATTAACGGAGGAAAGTGAACTAGTCCGTCAAGCTCAAGAACATGCCAATCAAATTATTTTGAATGCAAATACATCTTCAGAAGAGTTGAAGAGTAGTTCAGTCACATATGCCGGGGACGTGTTGAAATATGTAGAATCAACATTGGAAAAGACGTTGACCAGTATTAAATCCAATAGGGAAAGTCTCCTTCAGTCTAATAAGAAAGGTTCCAATAAGTAGTAAAGAACAACATATTCGCATGGAACATGAGTGCAATATCCAGGAGCGGGTATTGCACTTTTTTATACAGGCAGGAACATAAGAAAGGATACAGGATGAAGGAAATTTCTTCAAAAGATAATCAGTGGGTAAAATTAGCCTGCGCATTAAAAACTAAAAAAGGACGTCAGGAACAGCGGCGGGTATTGATAGAGGGTGTTCGGATCATTTCGGATGCAGCGGTACATGGCATACAGGATGTTACCTGCTTTATATCATCTAAAGGGCTGCAACGTAATGGAGTAGATATATTGCAGAAAAAAGGAAAACAGTTGGGATGGCGTTTTTTTTTCGTGACAGACAGCGTGTATGATAAACTGAAAGATACACAAAATTCGCAGGGAATAGCCGCGATTCTTCCTTTTTTTGAATATTCCGCAGCCGATGTGGTGCAACCTTCAGATAGGCGGCTGGTTTTATATTTACAAGCCATTCAAGATCCTGGAAATTTAGGTACAATTATCAGGACGGCAGCTGCTGGCAACGTGGCAGCTATTTTGCTTAGTCCGGACAGTGTTGATCTGTATAATGATAAGACCATGCGCAGTGCTATGGGTGCTTTGTTTAAAATCCCAGTGGTACAACACGTAGAGTTGGCAGATGTTTTACATTTTTGCAAAGTCAGCGGGCGGCATTTGTTTGGAACCAGTCCATATGGAAAGATATCTTATGCCGATATGGAGTATTCTCGGCCGATAGTATTAGCATTTGGTAATGAAGGAAACGGGTTGACTGATGATTTTCTGCAATCATGTGATGAGCTAATTAGCATTCCTATGTGCCGTAATACGGAATCGTTGAATTTATCAATGTCTGTAGGAATTGTAATATATAAAGCATGGGAAATACAGGCGTTCAGGGAGGATAGGAATGATTGATATTGAAAGTGTTTTAAAGCAGTACAAGGAAGGAACATTATCTCTTAAAGAAGCAGAGGCATCTCTGCGTTCAACAACAACTGCTGATTTAGGATTTGCAACGATTGATTTAGACAGGGAAAGTCGCTGTGGATTTCCTGAAGTAGTATATTGTGCAGGAAAGACTGTTGATCAGTCTGTACAGATTTTACATCTTCTTATGACTAAATATGATAATGTTATTGGTACACGGGCATCTAAGAAAATATATAACAGACTTGTTAAGGAATTTTCAGATGTACGTTATAATGAGAATTCTCATATGGTTTATCAACATAAAAATACCGATGTAGCAAATGGAGATCGGGTCATTGCCGTTATTACAGCGGGAACAAGTGATATTCCTATTGCGGAAGAGGCGGCTTTGACAGCGGAAATTATGGGCAATTCAGTACAGCGTATATATGATGTTGGAGTAGCAGGATTGCATCGTCTGCTATTTCGCAGAGAAGAAATTTGCAAGGCCAATGTTTGTATTGTCGTTGCCGGAATGGAAGGAGCTCTGGCCAGTGTGGTTGCTGGTTTAGTTAATAAACCGGTTATTGCAGTGCCGACTAGTGTCGGTTATGGAGCTAATTTTCACGGTTTGTCAGCCTTGCTGGCAATGCTCAATAGTTGCGCCTCCGGGATTGCTGTTGTTAATATTGATAATGGATTCGGTGCTGGACGTATGGCACATAGTATTAATTCAATGAGGTAATAGGCGATGGAAGAATTGTGGCAGATAGAGGCAAATATAGATGATATGAATCCACAAGATATGGAATATGTTTTTCATCGTTTATTTGCGCTGGGAGTTAATGACGTTTGGACCATCCCCATCATGATGAAAAAGTGCCGGATGGCAATGATGCTTTGCGTATTATGCCGTCAACCATTGATAGAGACTGTACTTGACAGTATATTTAAGGAAACCTCGACCATTGGAGTTCGGTATTTTCCTGTACAGCGGGTTGCTTGCGAACGAAGTATGCGTACTGTTTGCATAGATAATGTAAGTATTCATGTGAAAATTTCATTATATCATGGCGAAATAGTCAATATTTCGGCAGAATATGATGATTGCCGGAAAGCCGCAGCACATACCGGAAAATCAGTTGAAGAATGGCGCAGACGAGCTAGGGAAGAAGCATATAAACAATATGGATAATATGTTGATAGAATATATAACAGCATGTAAAATGAAATTGGCGAAAAGAAGTGTGCAGGTCAAACGGGAAAAAAAAATAAATTACGGACAACAAGTAGTCTTTTTTAAAGAAGATATGGAGACCGCCGTTAATTTCTATTGTGGGAAAAAAGGTGTGTCAGCCGTTGTACAGGGAAAAGAGTCTCCTTTAAAATCACAAATCGAAGAGACGATAACAGCTAAATCTGTTTTTGCTGAAACGGGTCATATTTCTAAGAATAAAGAAGAAATCGTGCCTGCCGGTACAGATCACTGGATGGGATGTGATGAATCCGGCAAAGGGGATGTATTTGGTCCTTTAGTATGTGCAGCCTGCATCGTGACGAAAGAAGAAGCTTCGGTGTTAAAAAAAGCGGGAGTTTGTGACAGCAAGATGCTTACAGATAAAGTTATTGCGAGCTTGGCCAAAGATATAGAAAAAATGTTGCAAGGACGGTGCATAACCAGGGTTGTTATGCCTGAAGAATACAATTCCTTGTATGATGTTTATAAAAAAGAGCATAAAAATCTAAATAACTTATTGGGTGATTTACATGCTAAAAATATACGCGTACTATTGTCAAAATACAATTGTCCATGTATAATAGTCGATAAGTTTGGAAAAGACCAGTATGTTTTGTCTGGCCTGGAAGGACTGGAAAAAAATCATCAAATAATTCAAGTTACAAAAGGAGAACGGGATACTGCCGTTGCAGCGGCCTCTATTTTAGCCCGAGATGGTTTTGTACGGGCGATGTCTGAGTTAAGCAACCGTTTTTGCATAGAACTTCCCAAGGGAGCTTATATGGGAATTTCAGAGACAATTCAGGCAATCATACAAAAACAAGGAATTCATGATTTACCATATGTTGGTAAGTTAAACTTTAAAAATTTTGATTTTTTGCGGTGATGGATAGAATGAATAGACTTATTATTAATGCTGATGATTTTGGCATTCATACAGAAGTGAACCGGGCTGTCATTGATGCCCATAAAAGGGGAATTTTGACAAGTACCTCTTTGCTGGCTTCCGGACCGGCTTTTGAAGAAGCAGTAAAACTAGCGCAGGGTTGTCCTAAATTAGGAATTGGTATACATTTATGTCTCGTTGGCGGATTACCTACTGTTTTAGACATAAAGGATGTACCAACCTTGGTGAATGAAAAAGGACTTTTGCCGGAAAACTATGTGGAATTTATTAAAAAGGCGTATGAAGGCAAAATCGATTATGGACAAGTATACCAAGAATTGGATGCACAAATAGCAAAAATTTTGTCAGCTAACCTTTACATTACGCATATAGATAGCCACCAGCATCTGCATGTACTGCCACCGGTTTGGAAAATTGTACAGTCTTTAATGAAAAAGTATAAATTACATCGCTTGCGCATACCTAGGGAAGCCTATACGTTTAAAATGTTTAATGCCCCCCCTATGCGGATTATGGGACGTAATGGCTTGACCTGGTTATCACGAAGAGCGTTGCGGGACGTACACCGTTTGTCTTATTCTACGTCAGATTATTTTTGGGGTATGGTCGATGGTGGAAATATGAATGAGATCAATTTAGCGTATATTATTAAGCAGCTGCCTTTTGGAATTCATGAAATAATGATGCACCCTGGAGCTAATACTAACACGTTGGCAAGAACATTTAACTGGGGATATCATTGGGAGGATGAGTATCAGGCACTGGTATCTGAAAAAATTTTCAATTTATTAAAGAAACGACATATTGCATTGATTAACTATGGAGACTTGTCTTAAAGATAGCCATTATGAAGGAGTGAGTGTATTGAATATATTAGTAACCGGCGGGGCCGGGTTTATTGGATCTCATTTAACGGATGAACTGATATGGACCGGCCATCATGTTACTATTGTTGATAATTTGAGTACAGGCACTATGAAAAATGTAAATGATCAGGCGGAATTTCACAATGTTGACATCCTTGACAAGGAAAAATTGGCGGCTGTATTTGACCAAGGACACTTTGATATTGTTTTCCATGAAGCAGCACAGACAATGGTTCCCTATTCAATGGACCATCCTGTTGAAGATGCTGAATTGAATATCATAGGACTTTTAAATGTATTAGAAAACTGTCGACTGCATCATATCAAGAAAGTGATTTTTTCTTCTTCGGCAGCTGTGTATGGTGATAACCAAGAAGTACCCATTAAGGAAAATGAAGCACTTAAGCCTATGTCTTTTTATGGGTTGACGAAGATCACAGCGGAACGGTATTTACAGTTGTATTATGAAAATTTCAACCTTCCCTATGTTGTATTACGATACTCCAATGTATATGGAGAACGGCAAGGCAGTCATGGGGAAGGCGGTGTGGTTTTTGTTTTTTCCAAGGCACTGGCTCAGGGGAAAGACTTGACTATTTATGGTGATGGCGAACAATCGCGCGATTTTGTCTATGTAAAGGATATTTCAAAGGCTAATATTGCTGCAATGTCTGAAGATGTGCCTTGCGGTATTTATAATATCAGTACTAAAATTGAAACGACAATCAATGCATTAAAAGAAATTCTTGTATATTTTGCCGGAATGACAGTTCAAACAACGTATAAAGATGCGCGGACAGGAGATATTTTCCGCTCGGCTTTAGACAACAGCAAAGCTATGGAAGTGTTAAAATGGCATCCAAAAACTAAATTGATGCCGGGATTAATGGCAACCTATGCATATTTTCAAGAGGAGGAATCGCATTGAAGAAAGATACAAATCATAGATTTTATTTGGTGCAGGAAGATATTTTGCCGGAGGCCATAAAAAAGACTATAAAAGTTAAGGAAATTTTAAAGCATCATCAAACAAAAACTATTAATGAGGCTGTCAAGAAAATGGATTTGAGCCGCAGTGCATACTATAAATATAAAGATTTTGTATTCCCTTTTTACGATGTGACACAGGGGAAAATTGTTACGTTATCTATCATGATTTTTGATAAACCTGGTTCATTATCTCAAGTTTTGAACGCGATTGCGTCTAATAATGGCAGTGTGTTAACGATTAATCAAGGGATTCCCCTGCAGGGAATGGCGAATGTCGCCATATCTGTGGAAACAAAAGATATGAAGTGTACAATTGAAAATCTGATTAAGAAATTGGAAAAGTTATCTGGAGTAAGCAAAGTCAATATAATTGGACAGGCCTAGAGGGGAGAGATGATGATGAAAAATGTTTCAATTGCACTGTTGGGGTGCGGTACTGTTGGAAAAGGAGTCATTGACTTGTTAGCTATGAATAAGTCGTTGATCGAAGAACAGCTGGATACGGAAATCAGGATTAAAAAGGTACTTGTTCGTGATTTTAAAAAATATAAGCAAATGAAGCTGCCGAAAAACATTGTTATTACCACTGAGTTTGAAGATATTATTAGCGATGATGAAATTAAAATTGTTGTTGAAGTTATGGGCAGCGCAGATTTTGCGAAAAATTGCATAGAAAGTTGTTTTTTAAAAGGGAAAAGCGTTGTTAGTGCGAATAAGGATTTGATTGCTGATTATGGGATTCCTCTATTGAAGTTATCACAAAAGCATAATGTTGATTTTCAATTTGAAGCGAGTGTAGCGGGAGGGATTCCTATTGTTCGTCCTATGTATTCGTCGTTAAATAGCAATGCGATTGAAGAGATGACAGGAATTTTGAACGGGACTACGAATTTTATCTTAACCAATATGACACAGCGGGGCATGTCTTATGAAGCGGCATTGACGGAAGCGCAGGAGCTAGGATTTGCGGAAGCGGATCCGACCAATGATGTGGGGGGCTTTGATGCTGCTCGTAAAATTGCGATTCTGGCGACGTTAGGCTTTCATTCGGAACTTACATTTAAGGAAGTGTCTGTAGAGGGCATTGAAAAAGTAACGCAGGCAGATATTCAACATGCTACAGAAATGGGGTATGTTATCAAAATGCTGGCAGTTGCCAAACAAACCAATAAGGGGATTTCCATGAGCGTGTATCCTGCATTTTTGCAGAAAAATCATCCATTGGCTAGTGTGGGTGGAGCTAATAATGCTATTTTTGTACATGGAAATTGTGTTGGTGACGTTATGTTTTATGGCCAGGGAGCAGGTTCTCTCCCGACAGCTAGTGCGGTAGTCAGCGATGTTATGAATGTTATTACTCACTTTAATAACCAGATAACGGGAAAACGACGGTATCTGTGGCGAGAAGATAAAAAGTTGTATAGTACATCCCGAATCATGTCTCCTTATTATCTGCGTATGATTGTAGATAATGCACCAGGTGTTTTATCCAGTATTTCGGGGATTTTTGCGGAAAGTAATATAAGCATCCGGTCATTAATTCAAAAAGATGAAACGAAAGAAATTGCTGAAATCGTTATTTTGATAGATAGTTCACCAAACGGGCTTGTAAAGAAGGCATTGAAAAAAGTAGAATCGCTGGACTGTGTTCGCAAAGTAGCCAGTGCCATTCGCGTAGTAGAGGTATGATACAGATGATTGAACAATTTCATGTGCAAATTCCAGCTACATCAGCGAATGTGGGATCAGGCTTTGATGCGCTGGGAATAGCGCTTACATTATTTAATGATATATATTTTTCCGTTCAGCCTGAATACAACAATATGAAAATTGTAGTGGAAGGACTGGGGAAAGAGTCTATTCCTACAGTGTTTTCTGAAAATATGGTTTGTCAAGCGATGCAGATTGTTGCAGATACAGTGGGGAAAAGTCTGCCAGGTGGTACGTTGACGTTAGTGAACCGCATTCCGCCGGCACGTGGATTGGGAAGCAGTTCGGCAGCTATTGTGGGGGGCATTGTATTGGCCGATGCCTTGCTTAAAGCAAAGTTGTCCAAGTCGGACATGCTGATTATTGCGGCGAAGATGGAGGGACATCCGGATAATGTTGCACCTGCTTTGTATGGAGGATTATGTGCTTCGGTTATGAATGAAACATATACCATTACTAATTCGTTACCTATTGGAAATGATTTGTCTTTTGTTGTTGTTAGTCCTGATGTGGAGGTATCTACTCATGACGCCCGGCAAGTCCTGCCTCAAGTCATTGATTACAGCCATGCTGTGTTTAATGTCAGCCGTGTCAGTTTTTTGGTTACTTCTATTTTGGCTAAGAAATATGATCATTTGGCCTTAGGACTGGAGGATAAACTCCATGTACCGTATCGTATTCAGCTTATACCGCATGGTGAAGCTGTTTTACAGGCGGCTATGGATGCTGGGGCCAAAGGTGCTACTATCAGCGGCTCTGGTTCCACCTTGATAGCATTTGTGACAGATGATGGCAAACGGGTATTGGAAGCCATGGTACAGTCTTTTGAACACAATGGATTAGCTTCAAAGGGCTATGTGTTGAACTGCTGCAATAAAGGTGCTGTAATTTTATAACTATATAATATACTATACTCTCGAAACTCCAGCGGGTTTGGGAGCATTGCATGAAAGGGAGACTATGATACAGCAGATTGGTTCTCATATTTATTCTAATACATATCATCCCGGTCCGGCGAAGGACGACAGCGTTATTTTGTCTTATTTTAATCGAGATATTCTTTTGCGGGAACAAGGAGATGCTTTTTCGTATCCTTTATTTTCTCAATTATCGCCGGAAATGAAAAAGCAAGAACATCTCATCTGGCTTTTTACGATTGATGACATTGCGTATTTTTTAACACGTGAAACCATAATGATGGCTGGATATACATATGTTCCTGTTAATTATTTACGTGCCGCTCATCCTCGGTATTTATCTTTTGCCGGAGTTACGGGATTATCTTTGCACAACTGGTATCAAAATCATATTTTCTGCGGCGGCTGCGGTAAACCGATGCAGTATAGTGAAGCAGAACGAATGGTATATTGTGATACTTGTCATACTACGTCCTACCCCACGATTTGCCCTGCTGTTATTGTGGGTGTGCGCAACGGTGACAAGCTTCTGGTATCAAAATATGCCGGCCGTGATTATAAACGATTTGCTTTATTGGCGGGGTTTGCTGAAATTGGTGAAACAATTGAAGAGACCGTACATCGTGAGGTTATGGAAGAAGTTGGTATTAAGGTTCAAAATCTGACGTTTTATAAAAGTCAGCCATGGTCTTTTACGGATACGCTTTTATTTGGTTTTTTTTGTGATGTTGCCGGCAGTGATGAACTTCATATTGATTATCAAGAGCTGTCTACTGCACAATGGCTGGATCGTAACGATTTGCCTGATGATGAGGAAAAAGTTAGTCTTACTATGGAAATGATGATGTTATTTAAAGAAGGAAAAGCGTAAATTAGTAAATTTGTGTTTTGAAAATGTATTTGACAATATAAGTGAAACTTGTTATGATAGGCTACAATGAAAGGCAATGAATGGAAGAATCTGTTTTTTTTCTCCATCTGCAGAGAGAGGCTCGATGGGTGCAAGGGCCTTGTAGGAGTGAACAGAGGGTCACCCATGAGCCGGCGGAGGGAAAGATCTGCCCGGGACAACCGTTATCTGTATGATGAAGAGGCTATGATTTTTATTGTAGCAAATTAGGTGGTACCGCGGAAGCTATGATGTTCTTTCGTCCTAACTGTTAGTTTAGGATGAGGGAACATTTTTTATTTAGTTGCGATATGTCAGTCAATTGCTAGTTCTTTAGCGGCTAAGTTTAAATACACCAGTGAAACTTTGTAATAGTAAAAAAACAATAAATAGTTGTTGTGGGATTGAGGAGGAGAAACGAATATGCAATGGAATAAGGAAGAACTGGGTTCTTATGCACCCAATGAGATTGAAATGAAATGGTATGGGTATTGGGAAAATAATGGTTTTTTTCACCAAGAGCCGGAGGCAGGTAAACCACCGTTCAGTATTGTCATGCCGCCGCCTAATGTAACAGGACAGCTTCATATGGGACATGCATTAGATAATACGCTCCAAGATATACTTATCCGCTTTAAGCGTATGGAAGGATTTAATGTGATGTGGCTGCCTGGTACGGATCATGCTGGAATTGCAACCCAAGTCAAAGTAGAACAGCAATTAGCTGAAGAAGGAAAAACACGGTATGATATTGGCCGTGAAGAATTTTTAAAACGGGTTTGGCAGTGGAAAGAACAATATGGGAACCGTATTGAAAAACAAGTGCGTCGATTGGGGTCTTCCTGTGACTGGAGCCGTAAAAGGTTCACAATGGATGATACGTGTGCTAAGGCGGTTCGGGAAGTTTTTGTGTCTCTTTATGAAAAGGGATTGATTTATCAAGGACAGCGTATTACAAATTGGTGTCCGCATTGCCATACGGCTTTAAGTGATATTGAAGTAGATCATTCGGATGTCCAGGGACATTTGTGGTATGTAAAATATCCCATTGCTGGAGAAACGGATTATGTCATGATTGCAACGACTCGGCCTGAAACCATTATGGGGGATACGGCGGTTGCTGTAAATCCGAATGATCCGCGTTTCAAAAAGTATATAGGAAAAAAAGTTATTGTTCCGCTGGTAAATCGTGAAGTAGATATTATTGCCGACGATTATGTTGATCTTGAATTTGGGACTGGCGCTGTTAAAATCACACCGGCACATGATCCGAATGATTTTGATATGGGGCAGCGCCATCATTTGGAATCTATTATGATTATGAATTTAGATGGAACCATGAATGAACAGGCAGGAGCTAAATACAATGGTATGACTCGTGAAGAATGCCGGAATGTAGTAGTAGCTGATTTACAGTCTTTAGGATTACTTGATCATATCGAAGATTTAACACACGCAGTAGGACATTGTTCTCGATGCAAGACGACAATCGAACCGTTTTCCACTAAACAATGGTTTGTTAAAATGGGACCGCTTACAGAAGCGGCTCTTAAAGCGGTGAAAGATGGCAAAACAGAATTTGTGCCAGATCGCTTTGCTAAGACCTACAACCATTGGTTGGAAGATGTTCATGACTGGTGTGTTTCCCGGCAGCTTTGGTGGGGACATCAAATTCCGGCATGGTACTGTGATGATTGTGGAAAAACATCGGTCAGCCGTACGGATATTACAGTATGTCCGCATTGCCATAGTATGCATATTCATCAAGATCCAGATGTGTTGGATACTTGGTTCAGTTCAGCGCTGTGGCCTTTTTCAACTATGGGTTGGCCAAATCAGACAGCCGATTTAAAACAGTTTTTCCCGACAAGTGTACTGGTGACAGGATATGATATCATTTTCTTCTGGGTTGCACGCATGATGTTTATGACATGTGAATTTATGAAGGATATTCCGTTTAAACATGTGTTTATACATGGTCTTGTCCGTGACAGTCAAGGTCGTAAGATGAGCAAGTCTTTGGGCAACGGTATTGATCCATTAGGTGTTTGTGAGGAATATGGGGCCGATGCGCTGCGGTTTACTCTTGTTACGGGGAACACTCCGGGCAACGATATGCGTTTTTATATGGAAAAAGTAGAAGCAAACCGTAACTTTGCCAATAAAATTTGGAATGCAACAAAATTTGTTATTATGAATTTAGAAGATTATGATGCAGACTTTACTCCCTCAATAGCAGACTTGACATTGGCTGATCGCTGGATACTTACTTTTTTCAATGATACTGTTCGGCGCGTAACGACTAATTTAGATACATTTGAATTGGGTGATGCGGCCGATGCCGTATATAATTTTATTTGGAATTCTTATTGTGATTGGTATATTGAATTAGCGAAGCAGCGCTTGTATAAATCAGACGATAAGCGGAGCAAGCGCACCGTACAGTATGTTTTGGTCTATGTTCTTGCACATACGCTGGAATTACTTCATCCTTTCATGCCATTTGTGACAGAACACTTATGGCAGCATATACCCCACGAAGGAGATAGCATCATTGTAGCTCCGTGGCCGCATGTGCAGGAAAAATGGAATTTTGCTTCTGATGCAGCGACAATGAACACCCTTATGGAAGCCATTAAAGGTATTCGCAATATGCGCGCCGAATCCAATGTTCCCATGGGTAAAAAAGCACCGGTCATTATGATTCCTGCAGATAAAGCGATGGCCGTTACATTGAGAGAATATGAGTCGTATTTTCATACATTGGCGTTTGCCGATAAGGTAACTTTGCTTGATCCGATGGATGCTAAGCCGGAAAATGCAGTTGTCTCTGTCGTTCCGGGTATTGAAGTATATCTTCAGCTGAAGGATCTTATTGATGTTGAAAAAGAAACAGCACGTGTTCGCAAGGAACAAGGTAAGATAGCAGAGGATATTGAACGGCTGGAAAAGAAATTATCTAATCAAGGCTTTTTATCTAAAGCTCCTGCTGCAGTTATTGAAAAGGAAAAAGCTAAGCTGGCTGACTATTCTGAAAAAGCAACAGCGTTGGCTAAGCGCATGGAAGACTTAGATGCGTTGTAAGATAGAGGTATATCACTATGACATACAATGAAGCAGTATACTATTTAGAGCATGCCAGTGTATTTGGGGTACAACTAGGTCTGGAACGTATCCGTAAATTGCTGGAACGGTTGGGAAATCCTCAGAATGCTTATAAAACGATCCATGTAACGGGAACAAATGGGAAAGGTTCCGTTACGGCAATGATTGCCAGTGTTTTAACAGAAGCGGGGATTCGTACGGGGCGGTATACTTCTCCACATTTGGAAGAATATACGGAACGTATACATCTTGATGATAATGATATCAGCAGAGAAGCCTTTACCGAAGCGGTAGGAAAAGTATCACACGTTGTGGAATGTATGGCGGCCGAAGGGTTAGAGCGGCCAACAGAATTTGAAATGATTACAGCTGCTGCTTTTTGGTATTTTGCTAAAGAAAAAGTAGAATATGCTGTTATTGAAGTGGGTCTTGGTGGTCTTCTCGATTCTACAAACGTGATTGTCCCAGTTGTTTCTGTCATTACCAATGTGTCTATGGATCACATGAAATATTGCGGGAATACGATTGAAGAAATTGCTGTACAGAAAGCCGGGATAATTAAAGAAGGAGTACCTGTTGTAACAACTGCGCAGCAACCGGCATTATCGATTATTGCAAAAACGGCATACGAAAAACATAGCCGGTTATATGCTGCTGGCTATAGTTTTGACATTGTGAATGAAGGCAGTAAAGGAAAAAAATGGGGAGAACAAGTCGTTACGGTTCAGGAAAAATTCGGATATTCTATTACTGCCTCTCTTCCTCTTATGGGGCAGCATCAACGGATGAATAGTGCAGCCTCTATTATGGCATTGCTTCTTATCGCGCGCCATGATAAGCGCCTGACATGCACTGCTTTGCAGCGAGGCATAGCCAATGTTCGATGGCCCGGGCGTTTTCAAATTCTTAAAGCGGGCGAAGTCGATGTTGTTATTGATGGAGCACATAACCCTGCTGGTATTGATACTTTCTGCAAAACCTATGAAGAAGTTTTTGCAAATCGCAAAAGAGTATTTTTATTTTCTGTTTTAGCAGATAAAGATTATACGCAGATGGTACAAAAATTATTTTATCAGGATGATTATGTTATTTGTGCTCCGGCTCCCACGCCGCGAACCGCCGATCCAAAAGAAATAGCAGCTATTCTTCCTTGTAGGGCAGATTGGACGGAATCCATTGAAGATGGATTGAATGAAGTGTTTTCTTCTGTAAAGGATAATCAAGTAGTGTGCATTATTGGATCATTATATATCCAGGGGAGAGTTCGCCGATATCTGCGTACTCGATACGGTCTTTGTCAGATATAAAAACACATGGACAATTTAATCATTTTTACGCTATAATAAAGCCAAAGGAGGATTGCTATGAATCCTAAGACTTTTATAGCGGGCAGTCCCAGCGAAGCATTGCGGATGCGCATCGTATATGCTCTTTTCGGGACTGCTTTTTTTTTACCGCTTAACATTTTTGCATTGGAAGCCTGTTTTATTACGGCTGTCTTCATGTCGGCTTATTATACGTGGAAATATGACATGCATATTTGGCGGCATATGCCATTATTTTGGCCGGCAGCAGCTTTTTCTGTAACCGCTTTTATATCGTTGGCAGGTTCCCCAAAAGCCTTATACGGTGTTGCTTTTTATTTTTTTACAGTGGTACAATACTTTTTAATATATAATATGATTGTTTCTTTTATTCGAGGAGAAAGAGAACGTCGTATTTTATTATATTGCTTTTTGGCAGGAGCGGTATGTGTTGCTGTCTATGGATTATATCAATACGCTACTATGCTGGGGCTTCATAATGCAGAATGGGTGGATGCGGACGCATTTCCTTTGTTGCAGCGGCGTATGTATTCAACCTTATATAACCCCAATCTTTTATCGGCATATCTGCTCATGGTTATGGGAATTACCGCATCTTTGTCGCTGTGGACACGGCACAATGTACATCGTATTATATATGGCGTTCTGTTCGTTTTATTTACGCTTTGTCTTATCTTGACTTACTCCCGCGGCGGCTGGGTCAGTGTATTTGCTTTGGTCTTTTTCTTTGGACTGGTATGGGACAAAAGAATTTGGCTGCTGTTTCTGATTGTTCCTGTGGTGTTGGCTTTTTATCATGGTGAAGTGGTTAATCGTCTTTTGTCGGTTTTTTCTAATAGTGAAGATACTTCGGTTATTATGCGTCTTGATATGTGGGAAAGTACTTTTTACATGATTTGTGATCATCCTATTTTAGGCGTTGGCTGGGGGGCATATAAATACGTATATCCATTGTACAATGAATTGATTCAAGAAGCAGGAATCACTATTTATCATGCCCATAACATGTATTTTAATATTATGGCGGAAACGGGTATTGTTGGATTTTTCTTTTATATGTGGTTCTTTTTTGGGACGGCTTGGTATGGATTGCGTGTCTTAAAAGAAAATCGTGACACCTTTGATTGCTGTATTGCTATGGGAGCAGCATCCGTTATTGCAGCGCTTGCCGTTAGCGGAATCAGTGATTATGATTTGTTTAGTACTCAAATATCACTAACTTTATGGTTTTTATGTGGATTATTTTCCAATACTTATATAGAAATGCAAAAAAAAATGAAAAAAAGTTTGATAAATAATTCACAATGATATATAATAATAATAATTGTGAATGGTTGAACAATATAATATTATTTTGACATTGTCTACAGGATAGAGATGGAAAGGAGTTTTCCATGAAACAGAAGAAAGTGATATCTGATGCAGTTATAGAAAGACTACCCCTATATTATCGGGATTTATTATTACTGCAGGATGCTGGAATTGACATTATATCTTCAGAAAAATTAGGAGAACGCCTTGGTATTACACCGGAACAAATTCGCAAAGATTTAACCTGTTTTGGAGCTTTTGGTAAAAAGGGTGTAGGATATTATGTTGGTGAATTATGCCAGCAGATTGTTGAAATTATTGGCTTACAGCAGCATTGGAAAGTAGGTATTGCAGGAATTGGGCATTTAGGATGGGCGTTAGCCAATTATAAAACATTTGGCCGTTTGGGATTCCGTACGACCGGCTTGTTTGATGTGGATCATCGTATTATTGGACAGAATGTGGGGGGAGTCATTGTTACTCCTATTTCTGAGATGGATAACGTAATTCGTAAAGAGGGTATTCAGATTGGAATTATTACTACGCCGGCTTCTGTTGCACAGCAAGTTGCTGACCAAATGGTAAATGCAGGCATTAAGGGTATATTATCGTTTGCTCCGCTGCGGCTTAATGTGCCAGATCATATTTTTGTATTTCGTGAAGACCTATCCATTGGGTTGAGCCGTATTTCATACTATTTAACAAATAAACCGGAAGAATAATAATACTTTTTCTGTTTTTATTAATAAAAATGAGGATAAGACATCTATAAGTGGATGTCCTGCCCTCATTTATTTTTTTTCAGATGTAAATTTTCTCGGTAGGCTGCCGTTGCTTCCGCAGGGGTAATAAATCCTTGATCGGACATTAATGCTAGTACGGTTTTTTGCCGTTCTTTTGCCGCTTTGTAATTTTCCAGCGGATTATAATACGTGGGAGCTTGTAATAACCCGGCTAACATGGTCGATTGTCCTAAGGATAAATTGTCTGGTTTGATATCAAAATATCGCAGACAGGCGTCATGAATGCCATATGAGTTAGAGCCAAAATAAGCGGTATTTAAATATAATTCCAAAATTTCGTCCTTTGTATAATTCCTTTCAAGGAGAATTGATAAAATCAATTCTTGAGATTTTCGAGTCAAGGTCCGTTCTGGTGTCAGAAAATTATTTTTTACAACTTGCTGGCTGATCGTGCTGCCGCCTTCTACGGTTTCACCAGAAGTAAAATTGACCAGCATAGCTCGAATAATGCCAATTGGATCAATGGGGCCATGCTCGTAAAAACGGCGATCTTCCGTTGCAATGACCGCCTGTTGCAGTGATTTTGGTATTACGGAAAGAGAGGTGTATATAGGAATCTTTTTAATTTTATCATCTAAAGCGGTACGAAAATGTATGTAAGAATACAGGTTTTCCTGCAGGGTAGTTATAGGTTCCGGTAAAGTACTTTTTTGTACATGGGAAGAGACGACAGGAATGTGTGTATTGATTTTCGGTGTGTCATATAGTATATTCCATCCGGCACAGGCGAAGAAAGCAATTAAAAATATAAAAATATATTTCTTTTTCATAAAACCTCCTATTATGAGTTATTGTATCATATTTCGCTGTGCATGAAAACAGAGGCTTTCCAGCTGTAATATATAACGTAGGAATAAAAATTGTTTTATACAAAATACTTGCATAATATTGCATCAACGTGTATACTAAATTACAAATATAAAATTAATTGTGAGCATGTTGAGGAGGAATTAGCAATGAGTGATATTAAAAAGATAGTCTTAGCTTATTCTGGTGGATTAGATACATCTGTCATTATTCCATGGTTAAAGGAAAACTATAAAGGTTGTGAAGTAATCGCTGTTTGCGCTGATTTAGGACAGCCGGATGATTTTAAGGCTATTGAAGAAAAGGCATATAAATCCGGGGCTTCTAACGTATATGTGATGGATGTCAAGAAGGAGTTTTTGGAAGAATATGTTTGGCCTGTTGTAAAGGCAGGTTGTGTATATGAGGGGAAATACCTTTTGGGGACCTCTTTTGCGCGTCCTCTTATTTCTAAAAAATTAGTTGAAATAGCCAAAAAGGAAAATGCAGACGCTATTGCTCATGGTGCGACGGGAAAAGGAAATGACCAGGTCCGCTTTGAATTAACGGTAAAGGCACTGGCACCGGAAATTAAACTGATTGCGCCGTGGCGCATGTGGTCTATTAAATCACGTGAAGATGCTTTGGAATTTGCGGCAGCACATAATGTTCCGATTGCCCATCAAACGGAGGGCGAACCGTATCCGTACAGCATGGATTGGAATATTTGGCATTTAAGTCATGAAGGGGCTGATTTGGAAAATCCGGCGAATGCGCCGAAAGATATGGTATATATGGTGACGACACCGCCAGAAAAAGCACCGGATACGCCGACTAACATTGAGCTTACATTTGAACAGGGAATTCCCGTTGCTCTGAATGGTAAAAAAATGGAAACTGTTGAACTTATGGAAGCGCTGAATGCAATGGGGGCTGAAAATGGGATCGGTATCGTAGATCTTGTTGAAAATCGTTTGGTTGGTATGAAAAGCCGCGGTATTTATGAAAATCCAGGCGGAGCCATTATTATGTACGCTCATAGAGAATTGGAATACCTCTGTCTTGATAGAGCGACGATGCATTATAAAGAACTTGTTGCCAATAAGTATGCCGAACTTGTATATGATGGCATGTGGTTCTCTCCTTTACGTGAAGCATTGGCAGCTTTTGTTGATGAAACACAGAAAACAGTTACAGGTACAGTCGGTTTGAAATTGTATAAAGGAAATATTATAAGTGCCGGTTCTCAATCGCCGTATTCTTTATATAGTGAAGAATTTGTAACATTTGGTGAGGATGAGGTATATAATCAGAAAGATGCGGAAGGTTTTATCAATCTTTTTGGTTTACCGCTCAAAATGCGTGCCATGATGAAACAGCACGTGGAAAAAGCAGAAAAATAAGGAGCGAACACAATGAAATTATGGGGTGGTCGTTTTACAAAAGCTACTGATAGAAACGTAGAAGAATTTAATTCTTCGATTCAATTTGATTGCCGCATGTACGCAGAAGATATCTGCGGCAGTATTGCTCATGCAACAATGCTTGCAAAACAGGGTATTATATCTGATTTGGATAAAAAGCGAATTGTTGCTGGCTTGAAAAATATATATGAACAGATAGAAAAAGGCGAATTTGAGTTTTCTATTGAATTAGAAGATATTCATATGAATGTAGAAAAGCGTTTAACAGATGCTATCGGCGAAGCTGGTGGAAGACTTCATACTGGACGCAGCCGTAATGATCAGGTAGCGTTAGATACGCATATGTATGTTCGTAGAGAAATTGCTTCGGTGGCTGCACTTCTTGCAAATCTGCAAGGAGCCATTGTCAAAGCGGCAGAAAAATATAGTGATACGATTATGCCAGGGTATACGCATATGCAGCGTGCACAGCCAGTTCTTTTTAGTCACCACTTGATGGCCTATTTCTCTATGTTTTCCCGTGATTTTAAACACCTTTCTTATGTTTGGGATATAACGGATATCATGCCATTGGGAGCGGGCGCTTTAGCGGGGACAACGTATCCTCTTGATCAGCCTTATGTAGCAGAGTTGCTTAGTTTCTCAACATTATATGATAATAGCATGGATGCTGTAAGCGACAGGGATTACATTATATCTTTTCTTGAATTTGCGGCTAATTTAATGATGCACCTAAGCCGGTTATCAGAGGAATTTATTCTTTGGTCTTCCTCAGAATTTAAATTTATTGAATTGGATGATGCCCATTGTACGGGTTCCTCTATTATGCCACAGAAAAAAAATCCTGATATTTGTGAACTTGTTCGCGGAAAAACAGGGCGTGTTTATGGACATTTAATGGGAATTCTTACAATGATGAAAGGAATTCCCATGGCCTATGATAAAGATATGCAGGAGGATAAGGAAGGGTTGTTCGATGTTATCGATACGCTGAAATTTGCTCTTACGATTTATACAGCGATGATTGATTGTATGAAAGTGAATGACCGGCATATGCGGGAGGTCTTGGAAAGTGATTTTTCCAATGCAACGGATATGGCGGACTATCTGGCTAAAAAAGGATTGCCCTTCAGAGAAGCGCACGCTGTCGTCGGTAAAGCTGTACAGTATTGTTTACAGCAGGGAAAAGTACTGCAGCAATTGACGTTGCCGGAATTGCAGAGTATGTCTGATTTGTTTGCTGAAGACATACACCACTACCTTGATATTGAAACTTGTGTATCGCAGCGGCAAACATATAACGGGACAGCCCCGTCGTCTGTTGCGAGACAATGTGCTGCAGGATATGAAGTAATCAATAATGAAAAGAAGCATATCGGGCAGTGGAATGTGATTGTTGCTTCTGTATATGAGTTGGTTAAATAATTAACCGAAATGGAGTTAAATAACACTACTGTATTTTTGGCAGTAGTGTTATTTGTGTTATTGTGTAGGGAAGACCTATACTGCGGCAATAGAAATTCATATAGAAATAAAACTAAGAATAACGTGTATTTTAAATATGAAAAAGTAATAAATAGATAATTTCGCTTTGCGAATAGCATATTTTTCTGAATAATGATTATTCTGCGTAGTTAACAGGTGATTTGAAGTTATATTTGTCAATTACTGCAGTAATAATGTATAATAAAATCATATAGATAAAAGTTAATTTATAAATATGAAAGAAAGGAGTGGCGTAATTAATGTTAAATGTGGCTCAAACTACGTTAGCTGATTCAATTTCTTACAATGGAATTGGCTTGCATGCTGCAAATGAAGTCCACATGGTACTGCGCCCAGCGCCGGCTGATACAGGAATTATTTTTGTCCGTACAGATTTACCGGGACATCCCTCGGTACCGGCACGGTTATCCAATGTAACCAATACAATGAGGGCAACAACACTTGAAAACGGGGAAGCGAAGGTTTTTACTGTTGAACATTTGTTGTCCGCTTTGCAGGGATTGCAGATAGATAATTGTATCGTGGAAATGAATTCGGTGGAACCCCCGGTTGCCGATGGCAGTAGTCTGACTTTTGTTCATTTAATAGAACAGGTTGGTACAGTATCATTAGATGCGCCTCGTTGCGTTCTTACTGTTAAAAAACAGCATATTGTTCAAGATCAGGATAAGTTCATAGCTATCATCCCCTATGATGGATTTCGTATTACCTTTACCTCTATTAATCCTCACCCTTTATTAGGTGTCCAATTTATGGATACCGAAATTGCGGATAAGCAGCAATATATACAAGATGTTGCTCCGGCTCGAACGATTGCTTTTACACAAGAGTTTGAAATGTTAAAAAAATTAGGGTTAGGCAAAGGCGGAACTATTGAAAATGTTGTTGTTTATGATGAGCATACCTGCTTATCGACATTGCGTTTTTATGACGAATTAGTTCGTCATAAAGTGTTGGATATCGTAGGAGATATGGCGTTGATTGGAAAACCAATCAAAGGGCATATTATTGCTGTTAAATCCAGCCATAAATTAAATAATCGCTTAGCTAATGAGATTTTTAAAGAAGTTGATTAGGGAGGAATTATTATGATTTTGAATGTAACCGATATTATGAAAATTTTGCCGCATCGCTATCCGATGCTGCTTGTGGATCGTATTATCGAATTAGAACCGATGAAATATGCTGTAGGTATTAAAAATGCAACATTTAATGAATTGTTTTTTCAAGGACATTTTCCAGGACAGCCGGTCATGCCAGGCGTGTTGCTAGCTGAAGCGATGGCGCAAGTAGGCGGAGTCGCGCTGCTTTATCCAGAAGAAAATCGTGGACTTGTTCCATTTTTTACAGGTATCGATAAACTGCGGTTTCGTCATCCTGTTCGTCCGGGAGATACCGTTGTTATGCGTGCCGATATTGAAAAAATTAAGGGACGTATGGGGAAAGTCAAGGCACAATCACACGTAGGTGACACACTATGTGCAGAAGGAGAATATATGTTTGCACTCATGCCCTCGCAAGATGCAAAACAGAAATAAGTTATAATATTAAGTAATTAGTATAAAAGATAAGAAAAATAACGAAAAAATAAGATATATTAATATAACACTGCTAAAACATTTGTTTTTAGCAGTTATATTCTGCCCTTATGAAAAAGAGTATATTTAGAGTATATTATATAATAAGTTAAAAAATTTTTAAGCTCCCTTCAGATTGGAAAATCTTGAAAGGATAGCGAGGAGTGACTTTAATGACCGAGGAAAAAGGAGACATGCAGAAAAGCATGATACATCCAACGGCTATTATAGATCCACATGCGAAAATTGGGCCAGGTGTTAAAATAGGGCCTTACGCCGTTATCGGCCCTAATGTGGAGATTGGAGAAGGAACGGAAGTTATGGCACATGTTGTCATTGACGGATGGACTACAATAGGAAAATATTGTCGATTCTTCCCCAGTGCGTCTATTGGTTCTGAACCACAGGATTTGAAATTTAATGGCGAAAAAAGCTATGTAACGATTGGTGATTATTCTGTTTTTCGTGAATTTGTAACGGTAAGCAGGGCAACAGGTGAAGAAGATGTGACAAGTATTGGATCCCATTGCTTGTTTCAAGCTTGTACGCATATTGCCCATAATTGTGATGTCGGTAATTATGTTATTATGAGTAATTGCGCGGGGCTTGCCGGACATGTAACGATTGAAGATCGTGTTGTAATCGGCGGGATTGCCGGAGTACATCAATTTGTCAAAGTAGGACGCAACAGCATGATCGGCGGACTGGCAAAGGTCGTGCAGGATATTCCGCCTTTTGTTATTGCTGATGGACAACCGGCACGTTGTATAGGGTTGAATAGTGTTGGGTTATCTAGAGCAGGAATACCGGAAAATATTCGCAGTGAACTGAAAAAAGCATTTCGTATTTTATATCGCTCTGGTTTAAATTTGGGACAAGCAATTGCTGAAATGGAACAGGAATTAGACAGCTCAGAAGAAGTGGAACATTTTCTTCGCTTTCTCCGCAATGCAGAACGAGGTATTTGTCGCGGCACAAAAGAGTGATGAATTATAGAAAGGGCAGGTGAGCAGTGTCTTGCCAGCCTTTTTTTGTTTGTCGGAACTTTTGTAGAAAAAGCCTTTCCTTTTGCTGACAGAGTATATATTTTTTTGATATAATAAATAAGATACATTACTAGACTTCACAAGGGTGGTATATATGGAAAAAGTAGGATTGCTTGCTGGTGTTGGCAATTTGCCTGTAGAATTTGTGCGTGCTGCTAAACAGACAGGACATGAAGTGATTGTTATTGCTGTCGTGGATGAACCGGCACCGGAATTAGCATTGGAAGCAGACGTGTACTATACTATTAATGTGGCTAAATTGGATAAAGTAATCCGTACTATGAAAAAAGAAGGGGTTACCCATATTACCATGATTGGCAAGGTAACTAAGGAAATTCTTTTTAAAGGCCTTACATTCCCTGACTTGCGGGCAATTAAGCTGCTGGCACGATTGCGTAATCGTAAAGATGATACGATTATGCTGGCTATTGTAGAAGAACTGGCAAAGGATGGCTTGGAGGTAGTTGATCAAACTACTTATCTAAAACCGCTGATGCCTTCTGTAGGAGTATTGACGCAGCGGAAACCTACAGAAAAAGAAAATGATGATATTCGTTTTGGCTTTGCAGCAGCAAAGGCGATTGGCGGGCTGGATATTGGCCAAACTGTCGTTGTAAAGAATAAAGCAGTCATGGCCGTTGAGGCGATTGAAGGGACTGATTCTTGTATTCGCAGGGGCGGGACTCTGGGAAGAGGAAATGCCGTTGTTGTCAAGGTAGCAAAACCAAATCAAGATGTTCGTTTTGATGTTCCGGCCATTGGTATGGATACCTTGCAGAACATGATGAAAAGCAATTGTACAGTACTGGCTATTGAAGCTGGCCATACGCTTTTTGTGGAGCAGCAGGCGGTTATATCTTTAGCAGATAAGAACCGTATTTGTATTTGTGCCGTAGATGAAACGTATTGATAAGGAGCTTTTATGAAAATCATGTTTTCTGCCGGAGAAGCTTCCGGTGATATGCATGGCGCAAATTTGGCCAAAGCTATGATAAAAATTGATCCTGAAGTAGAATTGATTGGCATGGGTGGCTCTCAGATGGCTGCTGCAGGCGTACGGATTTTATATGATATAAAAAATCTGGGATTTATAGGCATAGGGGAAATTCTAAAGAAAATCCCGTTCTTTTTTCGGCTTCGCGATTTTTTGTTTCAAAAAATGCTGGAAGAAAAACCGGATTTACTGGTGTGTATTGACTACCCCGGGTTTAATATGCGCCTTATAAAGAAGGCAAAAGCAGCGGGTATTCCTGTCGTTTATTATATTTTGCCGACGATTTGGGCCTGGCATAAGAGCCGGGGAAAGGTAATAGCACAGTATGCTGATTTGGCCGTGTCTATGTTTCCTTTTGAAGAAGCATTGTATCGCAAGATAGGAACAAACGTTATTTATGCCGGACATCCGCTGATGGATGTAGTTCATGCTGATATGACAAAAGAGAAAGCGTATCGTTATTTTGGCCTGGATCCGGAAAAACAAACGATTTTGTTTATGCCGGGAAGTCGGCTGCAGGAGGTTAAAGGATTGCTGCCTGATATGCTTAGCGCTGCAAAAATTATCAGACAATATGCCGGAAATGTTCAATTTATCATACCGCGTGCTTCGACAATTGACTGCAGTCTGCTCGAACAAGCGACGCAAGCCGCAGGTGTTTCTGCTGTTATTGCCGATGATCATATATATGATATGATGAATATCAGTACGGTAGCGGTGGCGGCATCGGGAACGGCAACTTTGGAGACGGCACTGATGGGATTGCCGACGATATTGATTTACCGAGTATCTTCCTTGACGTATACATTGTCTAAATTTCTGGTTCATATCAAACATATTGGATTACCCAATATCATTTCCGGAAGGGAAATAATGCCGGAATTATGGCAAGACGAAGTTACTCCGCTTCATATAGCGGAACAACTGCTGCAAGTGTTGCAGGATAAGAAGCGGGAACAACAAATGCGCAGCGATATGCTATCCGTGCGTAGTGCTATGGGACAACCCGGTGCGGTTGAGCGTATCGCCGGAACCATTATAAATTTTGCTAAGGAGAAAGGCCGTTTATGAGAGAATATAGTAGCTATGAAAGCTACAAAAGATTATTGATCTTTATTAAACCATATGTATCACGTTTGATTATATCTGTAGTGTGCATGGCTTTTTCCGGCCTGAGCAATGTTATTGTACCGTGGCTGATTAAGGATGTTATTGATAAAGTATTAGCCAATAAAGATGTTTATACATTGAACCTTATTGTTATAGGGATTTTGGTTCTTTTTGTCTTGCGAGGCGTTTTCTTTTTTGGACAAAGCTATCTTATGAGCTATGTGGGACAAAAAATTGTTATTGATATTCGGGAAAAACTATATCGTCATTTGCAGAGACTATCTTTATCGTATTATGATCGTAATAAGACGGGCATCATTATGAGCAACTTAACGAATGATGTTACAGCACTGCAAACTGCAATTGCAGGAAACCTGGTTTCCTTTGTTCAAGAAGTTGTTATATTGGTAGGGTCATTGGTCTCTATGGTGTATTTAAATTGGCGCTTGACTTTATTGACACTTATTATTGTGCCGTTAGTGCTTTTGACCATTCACTTCTTTGGAGCACGGCTGCGTCAAGCAGGGCATGAGGTACAAGGAAAGATTGCTGATATTACCGCCTTGCTTCAGGAAGCTATTTCTGGAATTCGAATTATTCGCTCTTTTAATCGCGAGGAATATGAAATAAAAAAATTTATTACACAAAACGACTACAATTTTCAGGCTGTCATGAAGACGACAAAACTTACAAGTATGTTGACTCCATTTGTGGAATTTTTTGCGGCTGTGGCTGTGACCGGAATTATTTGGTATGGCGGTATAAGTGTTATTAACGGGGATATGACGGCAGGGGCTCTTATTGCTTTCTTGATTTATGCCATTAATTTGGCTAATCCGGTGCGCCGAATCAGTGATATTTATGGCAATGTTCAAAAATCCCTTGGTGCTGCAGATCGTGTATTTGAAACACTTGATACGAAACCCGATGTAGAAGAAAGCATAAATGCCGTTGAACTGCCACAGGTACAAGGACATGTTGAATTTGACAATGTATATTTCTCTTATGACAGTGAGCATGCAGCATTGCAAAATTTTAATTTGACTATAAATCCTGGACAAGTTGTAGCACTTGTAGGTCCTAGCGGAGCCGGGAAATCTACAGTTGCTAATCTTTTGCCTCGTTTTTATGATGTGGAACGAGGGAGTTTGACTATTGACGGCATTGATATTCGTAATGTTACGTTTTCGTCGTTACGCCGCCAAATTGGACTTGTTCCTCAGGAAACGATGCTTTTTAATGCGTCTGTTATGGAAAATATTTTGTATGGCCGTTTAGATGCGACAGAAGAAGAAGTCATATTAGCAGCTAAGGCGGCAAATGCGGATGAATTTATCCGGCAATTACCGGATGGATATAACACAGTAGTCGGAGACCGGGGGAATTCTTTATCCGGAGGACAGCGGCAGCGCATTGCTATTGCCCGAGCCATTTTGAAAAATCCGCGTATTCTTATTTTGGATGAAGCAACATCTGCGCTGGATACAGAAAGTGAAAAGATTGTACAGGCAGCTCTGGATCGTCTCATGAAAGGACGTACCGCAGTGGTTATTGCACATCGGCTTAGTACGGTTCGCAATGCCGACAAGATCGTCGTTATTGATAAAGGAAGAATCGCCGAAGTGGGAACGCATGAACAACTTCTTGCAAAAAAAGGATTATATGCAAACTTATATGCAGTACAATTTAATGGAGAATTGAAAGGCTAAACTATGAGAATTAATCCTATATATTGGTTATATAATATTTTGCTGGTCATGTATTGGGCAACACTATTTCCCATACTGGTATACCGCCTTATCAAAGAGGAAGGATTTTATCAGCGCATTAAGCAAAGTATTGGATATCTGCCGGATGATTTAAAAGAAAAAATATCTAACCGCCATGCTATCTGGCTTCATGCTGCTTCTGTAGGAGAAATTGTAGCAGCTAGTCCCATTATAAGAGAGATGCGTAAAAAATATCCAGATGAGGTACTTATTGTTTCTGTAGTAACTGCGACAGGATTTCGTATGGCACATCAAATTATTGAAGGTGCAGACGGAATTTTGTTTTTTCCTCTGGATTTACCGTATTTTACGAACCGCATTTTAAATATAGTAAAACCTAAAATTATTTTATTGGTAGAAACAGAAATATGGCCAAATTTTTTACGTATTGCTGAAAGAAAGCATATTCCTGTGATGATGATGAATGGCCGTATCAGCCAGCGCAGTGCCATTCGCTATCGGATGATTAGTTTTTTTACGAAACGGGTGTTGTCTTCCATTCGCGTTTTTTGTATGCAGAGTCACATTGATGCAGGGTATATTATCAGCATTGGGGCAGACCCTACCAAGGTTATCATCACGGGAAATACAAAATATGATCAGACATATGGCATTGTGACAGAAACAGAAAAAAAAGAATTCCTTCATGAACTAGGCTTTGAAGATGGAACATACCCGATTATTATTGCCGGCAGTACGCATAAAGGAGAAAATGGTACAGTATATAATGCGTTTGGTGAAATTAAAAAACGGTTTCCTCGTGCCCGGTTAATTATCGCACCCCGGTATATTTATCAAGCAGATTTAATTTGCGAAGAAGGAGCCACGCATCAGATTAGTATGGTGAAGCGCAGCGATATGCAGGCTAAAAAAACTATACCTGCACAGTATGATGGAGTTATTCTTGATACGATTGGTGAATTGGGCCGTGTATATAGCGTCGGCGACTTGATCTTTGTCGGCGGCAGTTTAGCAAAAATAGGCGGTCATAATATTTTGGAACCGGCGGCTCATGGCAAACCAATAATAGTAGGACCCTACATGTTTAATTTTGAAGAAATTTTTGAATTGCTTAGTAAGCGTGGGGCTTGTGTCATGGTCAAAAGTGAAAAAGAATTTATCGAAACCTGCATGGATATATTAACAGATACGTCCCGGGCAGAAAAAATGAAACGCAGCTGTATCGAAGTTGTAATGGAAAATCAAGGAGCTACGGAAAAAAATCTGACGGAATTGCAAAAGCTATTGGACGAAATACAGATGCGGAGATGAAGAGTTATGTCGTTTCGCAGTAAAACTGCGGCATATTTTTCCTTTTTGATGCAAAATGTCCCGCACACAAGAAGAGATCGTGCGGTCCTTGCCGTATTAGAGGGAATATCTAAGTTATATGGAAAAGGTGTTGAAATTAAATATAAAGCATTTGCCGGCGGAAAGCGAAAACAGGAAAAGTTGCCTGCTGTTGTCATTGGATTAGGTAATATTACTATTGGTGGAACGGGAAAAACTCCGACAGCTTGCATGTTGGCCCGTATTATTCAGGGACAAGGATACCGAGTAGCACTGCTGAATCGTGGGTATCGTTCTCGGGCAGAACATCAGACGGCTATTATGTCTGATGGTACACAACTGCTATTGTCGGCGGCCGAAGGCGGAGATGAAGCCTGTCTCATGGCTCGCAGTTTGCCGGGAGTTCCGGTTCTTGTGGGAAGAGAACGTACGACCTCTGGCCGCATGGCCATTGAACGGTATGGTGCTGAAGTCCTTATATTAGATGATGCCTTTCAACATTGGCCGCTGATTCGCGATCTGGATATTGTCTTGATTGATGCGACCAATCCTTTCGGCAACGGATATTTGCTGCCGCGGGGAATTCTGCGGGAACCATTAGAGCATTTAAACCGGGCTGGGCTGTTTATAATTACTAAAACGGATCAACGAGATTCCGATACAATTGAGGATATTTATCAAACACTGCGCCGTTATAATACTCAGGCGCCTATTATTGAGGCAGTTCATCAAGCCCGCTGGTGTGTCCCCTTTCTGAGCTGGAGTTGTGCTAACCGGGAGGATTACAAGAATTATGTGCATGGCAAGGGACGCAAAGGAATTGCTGTATCGGCATTAGGCAATCCGGCTTCTTTTGAACGTACGGTAAAAGAATTTGGGTATGAATTGGTCGATACCCTTCGATTTGATGACCATCATCAATATACTGCTGCAGATATTGAACGTATGACGGTAAAAGCCAAGAGCTTGGGAGCTATCCTGATTACTACCGAAAAAGATGCAGTAAAAATACCGGAGCACTTCTTGAACCAGTATAAATCTCCCTTATATGTACTGGGAATAGAAATTGAAATTACAAAAGGACAAGATTTGTTATATACAA
The DNA here is from genome assembly GCA_022649055.1 of Megasphaera sp. Lineage (GTDB taxonomy): Bacteria > Bacillota > Negativicutes > Veillonellales > Megasphaeraceae > Megasphaera_A > Megasphaera_A sueciensis. Next base: position 7,127 of record JALCNL010000015.1, on the reverse strand, counting down.
TTTTACATAATGTATTGGGAGGATAAAAAATGAAATTTGTATGTATTATTCCGTCGCGGTATGCTTCTACACGACTTCCCGGAAAACCATTGGCAGATATAGCTGGAAAACCTATGATTCAGCGCGTGTATGAACAAGCGGCTCAAGCACAGAAATTGAGCGCTGTTGTTGTCGCTACGGATAATCCTAAAGTATATGACACGGTTGTTACATTCGGCGGCAAAGCGGTTATGACTCGTGAAAATCATATTAATGGGACGGATCGCTTAGCAGAAGCGGTTGAGCAGTTTGAAGATGTGGATGTTGTTGTTAATGTACAGGGGGATGAACCTTTAATTAGTTCGGATGTGATTGATGCGTTGTGCCATGTCTTTGAAGAAAATCCTAGTCTTGATATGGCGACGGTCGCGACTCCCCTTTTAGAATCAGAATATAATGAACCCAGTGCGGTGAAAGTTGTTATGAACCGCAAGGGAGAAGCCATGTATTTTTCACGCTCCTTGATACCGTATCCGCGAAATCCATTTTACGGTACTGTTAAACCATATAAACATATTGGTATATATGCGTACCGGCGTGATTTTCTTTTACAATATGCTAAGATGGAATCGACGCCTATGGAAACCGTGGAATCTTTGGAACAATTGCGTGTTTTGGAAAATGGTTATACAATCAAGGTAATTGTAACAAATCATCAATTTATCGGAATCGATACGCCGGAGGACTTAGCACGCATTCGGGAATATTTTGCAAAGGAGCATATGAAATGAAAAATGTAGTTATTGGAAATAAAAGTGTTGGCGGGGACGGAAAACTTTTTGTTATGGCAGGTCCGTGTGTGATAGAAAATCCAGACCGTTGTCTGCTTATCGGCAGGGAAATGAAAAGAATTTGTAATAAACTGGGACTTACGTATATTTTTAAAGCTTCCTTTGACAAGGCAAACCGTTCTTCTTATCATTCCTTTCGCGGTCCGGGATTAAAAGAAGGAATGCGTATTTTGGGAGATATTAAAAAAGAACTTCAAATTCCGGTGGTGAGTGATATTCATTCTATTGAACAGATCAAGCCGGCAGCAGAAGTATTGGATGTACTGCAGATTCCCGCATTTTTATGCCGTCAAACGGATTTAATATATGCAGCAGCCCAGACTGGCAAAGCTGTAAACGTAAAAAAAGGTCAGTTTATGGCACCTGGCGATATGAAAAATGTTGTAGGAAAAATAGAAGAAGCTGGCAATACTAATATTATTTTAACAGAACGAGGATTTTCTCTGGGGTATAATAATCTTGTCGTAGATATGCGAAGTTTTCCCATTATGCGCAGGTATGGGTACCCCGTTGTATTTGATGCTACGCATAGTGTACAATTACCAGGCGGCAGCGGGACAAAATCCTCAGGACAGCGGCAATTTATTGGAAATCTGGCCAGAGCAGCAGCCGGCAGCGGCATAGATGGGGTATTTATGGAAGTGCATGATAATCCCAAGGAAGCATTATGCGATGGACCTAATATGTTATATTTGACACAAGTGGAAGCAGTGCTTCAGGATATGATTGCTATCAATGAAATAGCAAAACAGAGTGTAGAAACAGACAAAGAATAACGCAGAGGTGAGTATGATGGATATATTGGAAGAGGCAAAAGAGGTATTGCAGGAAGAAGCAGCAGGTATTGAAAAACTGATTCCGAAGCTGGATCAGAGTTTTGTAAATGCTGTCAATATGATTATGGAATCCAGCGGGCGAGTTGTCGTAACTGGTATGGGGAAATCCGGGCATATAGCTCGTAAAGTATCGGCGACATTGTCCAGTACGGGGACCCCTTCTATTTGGCTTCATCCGGCTGAAGGGATTCATGGTGATTTGGGAATGGTAACCTCTGATGATATTATTCTCGCTTTTTCCAAGAGCGGCGAAACAACGGAGATAATCAATTTATTGCCGTCTTTGCGCCGCATCGGTGCAAAGATAATTTCCATTGTGGGCAATCATAATTCGACATTGGCAAAAAATTCTGATGTTATTTTAGATGCTTCGGTGGAAAAGGAAGCTTGTCCTTTAGGATTGGCACCGACGACAAGCACGACTGTATCTTTGGCTTTAGGGGATGCATTAGCCGTGGTGTTGCTGTCAAGGCATCATTTTACACCTGATCAATTCGCTGTATTTCATCCAGGAGGAGCTCTGGGACGAAAACTTTTGCTGACTGTAGAGAACGTGATGCATAAAGGTAATGATAATCCTGTTATTAGTGAAGATAGTACCGTGCAGGATGCGTTGTTCATGATGACAGAAAAAGGACTGGGAGCTGTTTCGGTTGTTGATGGAGAAGGTGTTCTTATTGGATTGGTTACGGATGGTGATGTGCGCCGGGGATTGGAAACGGGATCTAATTTTTTGAAATGGCCCGTTGAAGCTATGATGACGAAAAATCCGAGAGTTATTACTAATGATCAATTAGCAGCAGCGGCTTTGCATATTATGGAAAAAAATCAGCCGCGTCCTATTACGGTACTTCCTGTTGTGGATAAGGATAAAAAAGCAGTTGGCATGATTCATTTAACTGACTTGCTGCGTCGGGGAGTGGTATAATATGAAATATTTGACTCAAATTAAACTTTTGGCGCTGGATGTCGATGGGGTTTTGACTGATGGGATTATTTATTACGGACTGATGGGTGATTCCATGAAAGGATTTTCTGCGCATGATGGCATGGGTATTTCTTTGGCCCGTGCAGGTGGATTGAAAACTGCACTTATTACCGGAAGACGATCCCCCATGGTAGAACGGCGGGCTAGAGATTTGCATATTGACTATGTAGTACAAGATGCAGTGGATAAACTTGCAGAAATGCAGAAGCTTTGCAAAACGCAGGGATTTACGTTAGAAGAGGTATCTTACATGGGAGACGATTTAAATGACGTGGACCTTATTTCTCATGTTGGATTCGGTGCCGCTCCGAATGATGCTTGTGAAGAAGCAAAAAGGAACGCAGCTTTCGTTTCAGCTTATAATGGCGGACATGGCGCTTTGAGGGAACTTGTAGAATACATCCTCAAAGGACAAGATAAATGGACACATATCCTGCGGCAGTATAAATCAGGTCGGGTTGATATAAAACAATAGAGGAAAGGAGTACTGGCAGTGTCTAAAGAGTGGCAGTACATTACTGCGCGAAAAATAAGCAAAATAGTTTGCCATCTTTCCTATCCTACGATCGTGTCTCTGGGGAGAAAGATGGGTCCTGTTGTGGAAATAATTTTAAAAAAGCAACGAGAACGAGGTGTATTTCATATTATCCGCGGTCTGGGATGTGGAGAAACAGAAGCACGTCGTATTATAACGGAACTATTTCGAAATTTGGGACAATCGCTGTTGGAAATTCTGTATACTCCCAAATTAACAAGGGAAAATATCTCTCAATATGTTACGATTGATCATCCTGAACGCATTGAGCAAGCCTTACAGGAAAATAAAGGAGTTATTGTATTAACTGGACATGTTGGCAATTGGGAATGGATGGGGGCAGCATTAGCTTTATATGGATATCCGGCTACGACTATCGTAAAGCGCCAGCCGAATGATCAGGTTACGCGATTTCTAAATGAAAACCGCGAAATGATGGGATTAGAAGTTTTTGCCCGCGGCGGCAACGAAATGATTGGGGCAGCCAGAGCGTTAAAACGTAAAAAAATATTAGGTTTTTTAGCAGATCAAGACGGTGGATTCCGCGGTGTTCCTCAAGTGTTTTTGGGAAAAATGTCATCTACCCCGGTAGGACCGGCTATGTTTGCTAGAAAATTTCGTTCACCTATTATACCTGTTTTTGCTGTTCACGGCGATAATCATCGCAACCAGCTCATAGTGGGGAAAATTATTTATTATGAAGATACAGGAAATACAGAGGCAGATATAACCCGCTTAACGAGAAAATTAGCGGTATTGACAGAAACGTTCATTAAAGATCATCCAACCGAATGGTTATGGTTCCAACATCGTTGGAGCACAGCACCGGAGGAAATCATTGCATTGCAGAAAAAAACGGAGGAATATGGCAATGATGATGCACAAACTTAAAAATAATAAAATAACGATAGGTGTTTGCATTATTATTGTTCTGTTCGCTGGAGTACTATATTGGATTTTAAGTAGTCAGGACCAGGAAGATAGTGAACAAAAAAAGAATGATAATTTAGTTGAATTCGAAGGCTCAACGCTAGAAGAAAAAAAAGATGGCAAGCTTATTTGGAGTTTAACTGCCGATAAAATTCAAGTGGATCCAGATACTAAAATAATATATGTCACACACCCTCATATTATTATTGCGGATGTAGATGGAGAAGAAATAAAAATAGAAGCACCTATGGGTATAGTTGACAGAAATAAGCAGGCGTTGCAAGTAAAACCTCCGATTAAGGCAACGACGGATAATGGCAGTACGTTGCAGACGGATGGCAGTGTGTATTATAATATGGATACACGGTTAATCAAGGGGGGTAACGTGTATATGCAGAAGGCAGACGGCACCACATTAAGCGGGGATGCTTTTGAAACAGATGCCGCTTTAAACAAAGTAACATTGACAGGGCACGCGAAGGTAACTAAGGGAGAATAGTAATATGAGCAGACGACCAATAACATGTAAAGTCATAACAGTTTTATTGCTGGGAGCAATGATGATACCAGTTGCAGGGACTATTGCTGCCGATGATGAAAATCCAGCAGTTTCCGTTACAGCAGACAAACTTTCTTATGATGGGAAAAACTATGTGGCAACGGCGACAGGAAATGTGGTAATTGTGCGGGATCAGGCTACCATGACCGGTGATCAGGCGGTTTACAACTTAAAGTCAGCAGAAGCAGATATGGAAGGGCATGTTGCGGTAGAACAACCTAATATGCATATGACTTCCGATAAAATGCATTCAGTCAATAAAAATTACGTTGTTGCTACGGGTAATGTGAATGGTGTGTATGAAGATAAAAAGCTGCGCGGCGATAAAGTCGAATATCATTTGGATCAGGATTATGGTATTATAACAGGTAACGGTTATTTACAGGCACAGGGAGCGGAATTGTGGGCAGATACGATTCAGGGCTGGTTTAAACAAATTAAGGCAGTCGGAACCGGCAGTGTTCATATTGAATCCCCCGCAGATAACTTAATTGCATATGGGGATCGAGCAATATATACACAAACACCGAATCAAAATGATGGTGTTATTCATATGCTTGGAAATGTGCGGGCAAATCAAAATGGGAACTCGTTGACAGGGGATAATGTTGAAATCCATTTGGCGGATAATTCCGTACAAACGATGAGTCGTTCTACGGTAGTGCTTGTTCCGGGGAATGAATGAGAATAAGGGGGAATTATGTTCATTCAAACGAAGCAACTTGTAAAAACATATAAAGAACGTAATGTAGTAGATGGAGTTAGCCTTCATGTTGATAAAGGGGAGATTGTCGGACTACTGGGACCTAATGGAGCTGGAAAAACAACAACCTTTTACATGATAGTTGGAATAGAACGTCCTACTTCGGGAAATATTTATATAGATGGCAATGATATTACCCAGCTGCCCGTTCATCGCCGGGCGAATTACGGTATAGGGTATTTACCTCAGGAAGCCTCTATTTTTCGTAAATTAACAGTAGAAGATAATTTGCTGGCTATGTTGGAAACAACAAAATTGAGTAAAAAAGAACAAAAAAACAAAGCAGAGGCTTTGATGGAAGAATTTACCATTACAAAATTACGTAATCGTTTGGGTATCCAATTATCAGGTGGCGAACGGCGGCGTGTGGAAATTGCCCGCTGTCTGGTCATGGATCCGGCATTTATTTTGTTAGATGAACCGTTTGCCGGAATCGACCCATTGGCAGTAAATGATATTCAGAGTATAATTCAGCACTTGAAAAATCGTGGTATGGGTGTTCTTATTACGGATCACAATGTTCGCGAAACCTTGAGTATTGTTGATAAAGCATATATTTTGAATGAAGGGAAAATCCTTCTTGAAGGAGATCCGGACACTGTTGCTAACGATCCTGTAGCCAAAAAATTCTATTTGGGCGAAGAATTTACAATGTAATCGATATGGAGAAATGAATGCGAATATTAGATAAATATATTTTAAAAGAATTTATTGGCCCTTTTTTATTTGGTGTATGTGCGTTTACAAGTGTTTTTGTAGGCACGGGTACATTATATCGTATTGCGAATTTGATTAATGAATTTGGAGCCTCGGCTTGGACTGCGTTTCGTGTGCTGGTATTAGCGATGCCTTCTATTATAGTCTTGACATTTCCAATGTCTGTATTGTTAGGGGCATTATTAGCATTTGGCCGTCTCTCCGGTTCCAGTGAAATGATTGTCATGCGCTCAGGCGGACAGAATTTTTTGCGATTAGCTATGCCTGTTTTTATTGCGGCTTTTGTTATTTCTTTGGGTACGACAGCCTTTAATGAATTTGTCGTACCGCAAGCTAATAATGCGTATAACAGAATAATAAATGAAGAAGTAAAACATAGTGCGGCACCAAAAACACAAGACCACATTGTTATTAAAGATGTGCACGGATCGGATATTGCCAGTTTGATGTATGCTCGTCAGTTTGACGGGGACACGAAGGAACTTAAAAATATTACGCTGCAGGAATTTGAGAACGATGTTCTTACAAGAGTAGAAAATGCAGAGTATGCCGTTTGGGATGGTTCTAAGTGGGTTATGAAAGATGGGATTATTTATGATTTGTCAGTTAAGGGTGAAATAGAACGGACCATGCATTTTAAAAGTCAGGCAATGCCGATTAACCAGACACCTAAAAAAATAGGAGAATCCCAGCGTAAACCTGAAGAAATGACAATTCGAGAATTACGGGAACAAATTCGTATATTGGATGAGAATTCGGTAGATACAAATAAAATGAAGGTAGAAATGTATAATCGATTTGCATTGCCTCTGGCTAGTTTGGTGTGCGCTATCATAGGAGCACCATTAGGTTTGCAAAAACAGCGCGGTAGTTCTTCTATTGGCTTTGGAGTCAGCGTTATTGTTATTTTTATTTACTATTCGATCATGACATTGAGTAATGCCTTAGGCAACAGCGGAAAGCTTACCC
>JALCNL010000014.1 GCA_022649055.1 Megasphaera sp. | reverse complement strand
GAGGTTAGCGTAATATGGAAATATTGGTATGTGTAAAACAAGTACCAGACACGGCAGAAGTAAAAATCGATCCAGTGAAACATACCGTCATTCGTGCGGGTGTGCCTAACATCTTTAATCCGTTTGACCAGAATGCGTTGGAAGCAGCGCTGCAGTTAAAGGATGAACAGGGAGCTAAGGTAACGCTGCTCTCTATGGGGCCGCCGCAGGCTGTGGAAGTACTTCGTGAAGGACTGGCCATGGGAGCCGATGAAGCGTATTTGCTGACAGACAGAAAAGTCGGCGGTTCGGATACCCTGGCAACCGGCTACTGCCTGGCACAGGCAGTTAGAAAAGTAGCGGAACTACAGGGGCTGGACCATTTCGACATAATTCTCTGCGGCAAGCAGGCTATTGATGGAGATACAGCTCAGGTCGGTCCGCAGATAGCAGCGGAACTCGGTATTCCACAGATCACTTACGCAGCTCATATCGCAGTAGAAGGAGAAAAAGTAACGGTAAAACAGCAGAATGAAGAAGGGTATATCGTTACGGAAGCATCGTTCCCCGTTCTCATTACGGCTGTAAAAGAATTAAATGAACCGCGGTTCCCGACCATTCGCGGAACCATGAAGGCGAAACGCCGGGAAATACCAACCTTGTCGGCAGAGGATATCAAAGTAGACGAAAGCCGGATCGGCTTGAGCGGCTCGCCGACGAATGTCCGCAAAATCTTCACTCCGCCTCAGAGAACGCAGGGTCTTATTTTGAACAATGAAGATGTTGCTGTATCTGTTGCTACGTTGATGGAAAAATTAGCAGAACAGAAGATAATTTAATTCTAAGGAGGAAACGGGAAGATGGATTTGGCTAATTACAAAGGCGTGTATGTCATCGCTGAACAATTTGAAGGCAAACTGCGCAATGTATCGTTGGAATTGTTAGGCCAGGGCAGGATATTGGCCGACAAAATCGGAGACAAAGTAGGGGCCGTCTTGATCGGCAGCGGGGTAACCCCGCTGGCTCAGGAATTGATTGCCCACGGAGCGCATAAGGTATATGTGTATGACGACCCGAGACTGGAACAATACAATACGACGGCGTATGCGAAGGTATTGCAGCACTTCTTTGAAGAAGTAAAACCGAACGTATTTCTGGTAGGGGCGACGAATATCGGACGGGATTTAGGACCGCGCGTAGCCAATGTATTAAAGACCGGTCTGACAGCAGACTGCACGGGACTGGATGTGGATGACGACGGAAAGACGATCGTATGGACGCGTCCGGCACTGGGCGGGAATATCATGGCAGAAATCGTATGCCGTGAAAATCGGCCGCAGATGGGTACGGTTCGACCGAATGTATTTAAGAAACCGGCAGCCGACGCATCCGCGACGGGCGAAATCATCAACATGAAGGCGGAACTGAGTGATGGCGACTTCATGACGAAGTTCGTAGAACTGATCAAAATGGGCGGCGGCGGCGTCAAGATAGAAGAAGCCGACGTTATCATATCCGGCGGCCGAGGAATGAACGGCTCGGAACCGTTCGAAGGAATGCTGAAGGAACTGGCGACCTTGCTGGGAGGAGCCGTAGGAGCTTCCCGTGCTGCGGTAGATGCCGGCTGGATAGATGCACTGCATCAGGTAGGACAGACCGGAAAGACTGTAGGCCCGAAGATTTATGTGGCTTGCGGGATATCCGGGGCGATCCAGCATTTAGCGGGTATGACAGGATCGGACTGCATCATCGCGATCAACAAAGATCCGGATGCTCCTATCTTCCAGGTTTGCGACTATGGTATCGTAGGAGATGCGTTTGAAGTAGTTCCTAAGATCACAGAAGCGATCAAAAAACTTAAAGGTTGATTTTTGATCATATAAAAGGCTGCTGCTGTTATGCGGCAGCCTTTTAATTTTGTTTTCCATGATAACATGGGTTAGTAAGATCGGCATATCCATATGTGTGTGATTGGTATTGTATCACGATAGGAATACTGTCAGTAAAAGATATAGTAACACGAATATAAAGTTTCTTGACTTTATATTCGTACAGTCGTATAATTACGTCATACATAGAATATAGTTATATATGTAAACAGCTTAGATAAGGACATGACAGGCCGTATGTTTTATTCAGAGAGGAGTATGAATGGTGTGAGTACTCTATAAAACTAGTTTTGTTACCGCCTTGGAGCTTGTGGGAAGAATATGTAGTATTCCTTCACGGTCGTACCGTTATAACGCTTGAGTACATGAGCATATTGCTTATGAACTAGGGTGGAACCACGTGAGTAAACTCTCGTCCCTTGAGGATGAGAGTTTTTTTGTACAAAAAAGGAGGATGTTTTATATGGCTGAATTAATTTTGAAAGACGGAAGCAAAAAGTCCTTTGCTGATGGTATTTCTTTACAGCAAGCTGTACATGAAATCAGTAACAGTTTGGCAAAAAAAGTGTTAGTTGCTAAAGTTAATGATCAGGTAACGGATTTAAGAGAAACTATCGTTGATGGTTCTCACGTTGAATTTTTAACCTTTGCGGATCAAGAGGGGAAAGATACTCTTCGGCACACTGCGTCCCATATTATGGCGCAGGCCGTTAAAAGACTTTTTAAAGATGTGAAGTTAGCCATTGGTCCGTCTATTGAAAACGGTTTTTATTATGATTTTGATACAGAACATCGTTTTACACAAGATGATTTTGTTTCTATTGAAGAAGAAATGCGTAAAATTGTTAAAGAAAACCTTCCACTTACAAAAGAACTTGTTTCTCGTACCGATGCGATTAACCTGTTTACTGATATGAAGGAAGAGTACAAAGTCGAACTTATTCAAGATTTACCGGAAGATGCTCAAATTTCTCTTTACCGTCAGGGAGAATATGTTGATCTTTGCGCAGGTCCTCATGTTGCGGCTACGGGCCAAGTAAAAGCTTTTAAGCTTCAAACCGTGGCAGGTGCTTATTGGCGCGGTGATGAACATAATAAAATGCTGCAGCGTATCTATGGTACTGCCTTTTTGAAGCAAGAAGACTTAGATGAATATCTCCACATGCTTGAAGAAGCAGAAAAACGTGATCATCGTAAACTTGGCAAGGAATTGGATTTATTCAGTTTTCACGAAGAAGGACCTGGATTTCCTTTCTTTCATCCCAAAGGAATGGTTCTTCGGAAGAATCTTTTAAAACTTTGGTATGAACTTCATGAAGAAGCAGAATATGATGAAATCAGTACTCCTATGATTTTAAATCGACAGTTGTGGGAACAATCCGGTCATTGGGATCATTATCGTGATAATATGTATTTTACTACTATTGACAATGAACCATATGCCATTAAACCGATGAATTGTCCTGGCGGCATTCTTGTTTATAAGAGTAAAATTCACAGTTATCGTGATTTCCCGATGCGAATGGCCGAATTGGGACTCGTACACCGGCATGAATTACATGGAGCACTTCATGGACTCTTCCGTGTTCGCTGCTTTACGCAAGATGATGCACATATTTTTATGCTGCCGAGTCAGATGAAGGAAGAATTAAAGGGTGTCATGGATCTTTTTGCTAAAGCCTATGGAATCTTTGGTTTGGAATATCATGTGGAATTGTCTACACGTCCTGACGACTCCATGGGATCTGATGAAATTTGGGAATTGGCGACGAATACGCTGCGCGAAGTTGTCGAAGAAAAAGGTGTGCCGTATGTTATTAATGAAGGCGACGGCGCTTTCTACGGACCCAAACTTGATTTTCATGTTAAAGATTCCATTGGCCGTACTTGGCAGTGTGGTACTATTCAGCTAGATATGCTGATGCCGGAACGTTTTGATATGACTTATATCGGAGAAGATGGACAAAAACATCGTCCTGTTATGATTCACCGTACTTGCTTCGGCAGTGTGGAACGTTTCCTTGGCATTCTTATTGAAAATTATGCGGGAGCGTTTCCTGTTTGGCTGGCTCCGGTTCAAATTAAATTGCTTCCTATTACAGATAAGCATTTGCCCCATGCGTTGGCTTTGCGTAAAAAATTCAAAAAACTTGGCATTCGTGTTGAAGTAGATGAAAGCAATGAAAAAATAGGGTACAAGATTCGTAAAGCACAAATGGAAAAAGTCCCGTATATGGGTATTATTGGGGATAAAGAAGTCGAAGGCAACACCTTGTCTCTTCGTGATCGCAGCAAAGGAGATATAGGCGCCAAATCTGTCGATGAAGTCATTGCCCATATTCAGGAATTGAATGAATCCCGTAAAGGATAAGAAGATACATATAATATAAGATATTGTAAAAATTTCAATAAAACAATATAATTAAAATAAGCAAGGCATATAGAATTTCATGAAAAGGAGTTCCATATGCCTTCCTTGTTGTTTATATATTTATGTCGTCAGCTGATTTGGCATGTAAAGTCAGACAGCTTTTTTTGCAGTTGTTATGTTTCGGCAGCATTTGTGAAGCAAGAATAGAAATAACAGAAACATTACGGCGAATAGAGAGGAATTTATGATTATTAATTGGTATCCCGGCCACATGGCAAAAGCCAGACGGCTGATTGAAGAAAATATAAAGATGATGGATGTAGTCATTGAATTGCTGGATGCACGTATACCTATAAGCAGTTCTAATCCGATGATTTCGAGAATGATAGGGGAAAAGCCGTCGGTCTTAGTACTCAATAAAGCAGATCTTGCAGATGAGGCAGTGCTTAAAAAATGGATAGTTTATTATAAACAGCAGGGACGTATTGTTATTGCACTGGACAGTAAAGGGGGAAAAGGGGTAAAGCCTTTGGTAGCAGAAGTTAGAAAGCTGGCAGCTCCGAAACTGGAACATTGGCAAAAAAGGGGACTTAAGACACGAAGTGTCCGGACGATGATCTTGGGTATTCCTAATGTGGGTAAATCAACGTTGATTAATAAGTTATCCCGCAGCAGCGTAGCCAGAACAGCCGATAAGCCGGGAGAAACCAAAGGAAAACAATGGGTGCGTATTGCCAATCAGCTTGATTTATTGGATACGCCGGGAGTACTATGGCCTAAATTGGAAAATCAAATATGTGCATACCGATTAGCTGCTACCGGTGCTATTTCGGATACGGTTTTTGATATGCAGGATGTAGTGACAAAGTTAATCGGCGAATTACGTGTACATTACCCGCAGAAACTTTGTGACCGGTATAAAATAGATCGGTTGTCGGGAACACCGCAGGAAACAATCGAATACATCGGCAGAAAACGAGGGTGTATTGTAGCTGGAAACATGATAGATTTGGAAAAAACGTATAAACTTATTTTAAAAGAATATCGAGAAGGAAAAATAGGAGAGATTTCATTGGATCGTGTAGAAGACTTTGCTATAAAAGGTAAACTATAATGGATATTTCAAAAGTAAGTGTAAAAGATATAAGAAAAATGTTGGAAAATGAGGAAACACATATTCCGTCATTATTGGAGGCGATGGAGGCGGATTCCCGGCATTCCGTCTATAAATTAAGAACTGCATTTTTAAAACGAAAACTGCGTGAAGAACAAGAACGGGAACGATTGGAGGCTATGTTTTCTTTTGAAACATTTTACTATAACCAAGGTATCTATCATATAGCGGGTGTTGATGAAGCGGGGCGTGGTCCTGTTGCCGGTCCGGTTATGGTTGCCGCTGTTATTTTACCGCCGTTTTGGGAATGTCCGGGTTTGAATGACAGTAAAAAAGTAGCACCTAAAAAAAGGGAAATTTTATATGATATAATTATGAAAGAAGCAGTGGCTGTATCTTGTATCGCTAAATCAGAAGAAGATATTGATGCCCTTGATATTTATCATGCGACACAACAGGGAATGTATGAGGCCGTAGGTGCATTGAAAATACAGGCACAGTCTGTATTGGTTGATGCAATGCCGCTTCCGGCTTTAACTGTTTCACACCGTTCTATTATAAAGGGTGATGCAAAAAGCGCATCTATAGCAGCCGCTTCTATTGTTGCAAAGGTCACACGAGATCGATTAATGAATAAGTACGACAAACAATATCCGCAATATGGATTCTCTGAACATAAAGGATATTTGACGCAAAAGCATTTGGAGGCGATACAACAATTTGGACCCTGCCCTATTCATCGCCATTCTTTTGAACCAATAAAATCAATGATACAGAAATAAACAAATAGCAGTCCATGCCATTGAGGGTATTTTTAACATAAAAAAAATCTGTAACAAGATTTTTATCTGTTACAGATTCGAAGAATCGCAATAAATTAAAATAAATGCTTTTTCCAAAGCATAAACGCAGCACCCGTGGCACAAACGAAAGATACGCCAACAACAAGCCAAAACCCGATTTGACTGTCAGAGAAAGGAACGGGAACATTCATTCCCCATAAACTGAAAATAATGGTAGGAACAGCGAGAATAATTGTGATGGATGCCAGAAACTTCATTACAATATTCAAGTTGTTGGAAATAATAGAAGCAAATGTGTCCATCATGTTGATTAAAATGTTGGAATACATTTCAACCATTTCAATAGCCTGTTTATTTTCGATAATAACATCTTCCAGCAGGTCTTCGTCTTCTTCATACATTTTCAGGAGATGCCGCAATGATTCATTGCGGCGAAGACGAAGGATTTTTTCCATGACAATACCGTTGCCGCGCAGGGCGGAAGTAAAATAGGTAAGGGATTTCTGCAGTTCTAAGAGCATAAAAAATTCTTTGTTCTGCATGGAATGCCGCAGTATCGATTCAATGTCGTCGGTACGGTGATTTATTTGCTGCAGATATCTTAAAAATAGAGTAGCTGTCCGATACATAATTTGAAAAAGAAACCGTGTCTTTTTAAAAGTACAAAATAAAGGGTATTTGTTTTTTGTAAATGCCCTGATTACTTCCGTTTCTTCCAGACAAATGGTAATAATAAAATCAGGGGTAATAAATATGCCGAGAGGCAGTGTATCATAACTGTCCGTTTCACGAAGAATAGGGATATTGATGACAATAAAAACATAGTTGTCTTCTAGTTCTACATGAGAACGTTCTTCTGTATCCAATGCTGTTTTTAAAACGTCTGTCGGAATTTCTGTAATCATAGAAACTAATTGTAAATCTTCTGAATCGGGGTTTACGATATTAATCCAAGAACCTTTTTCGGCAGAGGCTAAAGAAATATTATTTTCTAAATGTCCATTAGTATGCTTATAAATTTGAAACATTATAACTCCTCCGTCGTTAAAGTAGGTATACACCCAAACTCTAATATAATCAGAAAAACGAGGCTCGTCAAGTATATTTTTTGATTTTACTAAATACAATGTATCAATGTATATAAAATACATGAAGTTTTTTAATATTGAGGGAATGATTGTCTGATGGCGGCCATTGCCGTACGGGCGGCTGAAGATTTACTAATGTATGAATTTCGGAAGTATCAGGAAATTCTGTTTTGTGCAGTAAATTAAATGTATCGTTTGAAAATTTTATTTACATTAGCCGTTATTGGATATATGCATTGATAATTTTTTTGAAAAGCAAGTAAAATAGACAGGAGGTCTGTTTTTTGGAAATCCGGCAATTGAAAACATTTATGAGTATTGTGAAGTTAGGCAGCTTTTCTCAAGCAGCTCGTTTTCTGGGATACACGCAGTCAACGGTAACGACACATATTCAATTATTAGAACGAGAATTAAACATTGCACTTTTTGAACGGTTTGGACGTCAGCTGATGCTGACAACGGATGGGGAACGTTTATATGACTATGCAGAAGAAATTGTAAAATTATCTGAAAATGCTAAAAATGAATTGGAGAATATAGATATTCCGCACGGGGTAATTACGATTGGGATACCTGAATCCATCTGTGCCTACCATTTAACCCAGTTGATGAAAGAATACAATGCGTTATATCCGGATGTGAATTTGAAATTAAAAATAGATGACAGTATCAATTTTTGCTATTTGCTGCGAAAAAATGTAATAGATATTGCATTTTTTCTAAGTAAAACAATACAAGACAGTGATTTAAGAAGTGAGTTTTTGTGGGTGGAAAAAATTGTAATGGTTGCTGCACCTGAAAATCCACTGGCAAAATTAGAAAAAGTTACAGCAGAACAGTTACAAGGACAAAAATTGATTTTTACTGATTTATCTAATAGTTATCAAATAATACTAAACGAATATTTAATAGAAAAGTCAATCCAGCTTCCGATGATTTTGGAATTGGAATCTATTGATATGATAAAACAATTTGTTATCAGTAATTTGGGAATTACTATATTGCCGCTGGCAGCAGTTCAAAAAGAGCTTGAAACCGAAAAATTGGTGATTCTGCCGTGGCAGGGGGTAAAGTTAAATACGAATGCATATCTTGTTTATCATAAGGAAAAATATTTTTCTTGTGCTATTAAGGCTTTTATTAAACTTGTAAAAGAACGGCTCTTAAAATAAAGATAACAAATTTTGTGACATGGAGTTGAGAATTTTATTGAAAAATATAGTAGAGGGAATAAAAATATTGACTGCCGGAGAATGTGGAGTGGTCGTTGAATTTGGTACTAGTATTTCTCCTGCGGTGAATCGATTGGTTCAACAATTGACACAAATAATAAAAAATGCTGAATGGGAAGGAATACGCGAAGTAGTGCCGACATATCGGTCAGCAGCTATTTATTATGATCCCATGATTATTTCGTATGAAGAAGTGTGCAAGCATATCCGACAATATATTCAGCTGCTTAAACCGGAACAGCATGACGCAGTTTCACCGGTTATTGTACAGATACCTGTTTGTTATGGCGGCGTTTTGGGACCTGATCTGGAATATGTTGCAAAATATACAGGATTAACGCCTGAAGAAGTTATTCGTATTCATACATCACGATCCTATCTGGTTTATATGCTGGGATTTACACCCGGATATCCTTATCTCGGGGGATTATCAAAAAAATTAATAACGCCGCGGTTAGATAAGCCGCGGCGTAATGTGCCGGAAGGTTCTGTTGGAATAGGCGGGAATCAAACAGGCTTTTATACTAGCCAGACTCCCGGAGAGTGGTGGCTTATAGGCAGAACTCCTTTAAAAGGATTTAATCCGGCGTTGCGTCATCCTTTTTTAGTCAATGCGGGTGAGTACGTACAATTTGTGGAAATAAAAATTGATGAATATTTTGCGATTCGCAAAGATGTTTTAAAGGGTACATACAGACTTCATATATGCCGTTCATAGGAGGATACTGAGTATGATTACTGTTATAAAACAGGGAAATTTGGCAACCATTCAAGATGAAGGCCGGCGTGGATATCAGGCCTGGGGAATGCCTGTTTCCGGTGCCATGGATCAGTATGCCTGCCATATGGCCAATTTACTGGCAGGAAATAAAGTAAGTGCTGCTCTTATCGAAATGGTTAAAGAAGGACTTATTCTTAAATTTGATAAAAGTCAATTGGTTTCTGTATGCGGAGCAGATATGCAAGGTATGGTCAATGACAATCCTATTGAAAACTGGTCTTCTTTTGTCGTACCCGATGGAGGAACTCTTTCTTTTGGCGGGGCTGTGTCCGGTCAGTGTGCATATATAGCGGTACATGGCGGTTTTGATGTTCCGAAGGTATTAGGAAGCCGTTCTACCTATACAGTCGCAGGAATTGGAGGGTATGAGGGAAGAATGTTGCATCAGGGGGACATGTTGTATTTGGCTGATGATAAGGAAAAAAAAGTGTGTACGACAAAAATACCACCGGCCTATATACCTCGTTATGATAGGGAATGCACGCTGCGTATTATGATGGGACCGCAGGATTCATTATTTTCACAGGAATCAATACATCAATTTTTGACTGGAACATATGTTGTGGAATCATCCAATAGAGTGGCATATCAACTGACAGGGCCTAAAATTATGCCGATAGCTAAAACCAATATAGTATCAGATGCAGTAAGTCCGGGGGCTGTTCAAATTCCTTCAGGCGGGGCTCCGTGTATTGTGGCAGCTGCAGATCATGGAACCACACGGGGTTTTGCTAAAATTGGATATGTTATTCAAGCAGACCTTATGAATTTAACACAAGCAAAAGATGGGAATAAAATTCATTTTGTGGCGGTGACACAGCAGGAGGCCGTGAAATATTTAAAACAGGAACAGCAGGATTACGAGGCGGTAAAAGATTACATTGAAAAGAGTTATTTTCGTACATTCAAAAAAAATGAATAACCCTATTCATTTTTTCAATTTTAATTTATCGAACAAGCATGTTATAATAAATCAAACAAAAGATTAAAAGAGCGATGGTGCTTCAGACAGAATCAAACTGTTTGAAGTACCCTTTTTTTTTGGATACGGAAAGGGGGCGGCATGTGGGCATTATCGTATTTCTGTACGACGTAGAAAAGAAAATAATAAGTTTTATTATGCATAAATACTGTGTAAATTAAATTCGCAGCGTATTTGGCGTTTTTTTCTATGGATTATGTTTCGCCATTATTTTAATTTTAAATATAGTATGTGAAAGGAGAATCATAGAAATGGAGACAGAAAATAAAATCTTGAAAGAAGAAAATAGATTTAAAGTTAAAAACAGCATACAATCGTATTTAGGGGCCATTTTTTTAATGGCTATCACCGCAATCGGGCCAGGATTTTTAATGCAGACCACGGTGTTTACACAAAAGACGGGTGCCAGTTTTGGCTTTGTTATTTTGGCATCGGTAGTAATCGACATCGCGGTACAAATTAATGTCTGGAGAATTATTATTGCTTCGGGAAAACGAGGCCAGGAAATAGGAAATATGGTGTTTCCCGGTCTGGGGTATTGTATATCTATCCTTATTGTTTTGGGTGGTTTGTGCTTTAATATTGGCAACATTGCCGGAGCTGCTTTGGGCTTGAATGTTTTGTTTGGTTTGGATGTTACCCTAGCCGCAGTTATCAGCGGCTGCATTGCCTTGTCGATTTTTTGCTTTAAACGTGTTGGCGAAATTATGGATAAATTTGTCAGTACCTTTGGTATTGTTCGTATTCTTTTAGCGTTATTCGTAGCAGTGGCGGCGCTGCCTCCGGTCAGAGAAGCGGCAGTTAAAACAGTAATGCCCGATCAAATTGATATTATGGCTCTGGTTACCTTGGTAGGCGGAAGTGTAGGCGGCTATATCACGTTTTCTGGAGGGCACCGTTTATTAGACTCTGGTATTAGTGGAATAAAACATGTTGCACAGGCAACACGCAGTGCCATCAGCGGTATCTTGATTACGGGAGTTATGCGTATTATTTTATTTTTAGGTGCTCTGGGTGTTATTACGCATGGGTATTTCATTGATCCGGCGAATCCAGCTGCTTCTGTATTTCAGGCTGCTGCCGGAGATATTGGATATAAATTATTCGGTATCGTTATTTGGTCTGCAGGTACCACCTCCGTTATTGGATGTGCCTATACGTCTGTATCGTTCTTAAAATCATTTAGTCCTAAGATTGATGAATATTATAGCAAAATTATTATTGGATTTATTATTTTTTCAACTTTGGTTTTTGTTATTGTAGGACAGCCTGTACGGGTTTTGGTTATTGTCGGTACGATAAACGGATTTATTTTACCTTTGGCTCTTGCCTCTATTCTTGTAGGTGCGTACAATAAAAAAATTGTAGGAGAATACAAACACCCCGTTTGGATGACCGTGGCGGGCGCCTGTGTTGCCGTGCTGATGGGATGGATGAGCATTCATACTGTTATTACGCAATTCTTACAATAATATATCACAGGTTTTCATAAAATGATAAAAAAGGATGTGTAGTATAATGACGTATAGTACGATGAAGCCAAAAGAAGTTCGGCAGCTTATAAAAGAAAAAAAGATAACAACATGTACAAGTGGGATGTGTAATGGATATGCCCAGGCGAATTTAGCAATATTACCCAAAGAACTTGCTTTTGATTTTTTGTTATTTACACAGCGCAATCCTAAACCGTGTCCGGTTCTGGATGTTACGGAAATCGGCTGTCCGGAACCTAAATTGGCAGCTCCCGGTGCTGATATACGGTATGATATTCCAAAATATCGCATTTACCGTTATGGAAAAATGACGGATGAAGTGACTGATTTAAGCACCTACTGGCGTGATGATTTAGTTGCATTTCTTTTGGGCTGCAGTTTTTCCTTTGAAGGTCCTATGCTGGATGCCGGCTTGGAAGTACGGCATATTACGGAAAATCATAATGTCCCTATGTATATTACGAATATTCCTTGTACTCCCGCAGGTGTTTTCCGTGGTCCTATGGTTGTTTCCATGCGTCCCATGAAGCCGAAGGATGCAATTAGAGCTACGCAGGTAACAAGCCGTATGCCGTCCGTTCACGGAGCGCCTGTCCATATTGGTAATCCGGCGGACATTGGTATTAAAGATATTTCAAAACCTGATTTTGGTGATCCATCGACACTATATCCCGGTGAGATTCCCGTATTCTGGGCTTGTGGAGTTACTCCGCAGGCTGTGGCTATGTCGGTCAAACCGGAATTTATGATTACACATGCACCGGGGCATATGTTTATTACAGATTTATGGAACGCTGATTTAAGTGTACTGTAGGAGGAACTATGTATTCTATTGATATAAACAGTGATTTAGGAGAAAGCTTTGGCGCATATACGATAGGCAGCGACAAGGAAATATTAAAGCATGTTACTTCGGCTAACATTGCCTGTGGATTTCATGCCGGTGATCCTGTTGTGATGGAAAAGACAGTATCACTTGCTGTCCAAAATGGAGTGGCCTTGGGGGCCCATCCGGGATTGCCCGATCTTGTCGGTTTTGGCCGGCGAAAGATTGACATAAAGCCGGAGGAAGCCTATGCTATAGTTATCTACCAGGTAGGCGCCTTGAAAGCGTTTGCGGATGCTCGCAAGGTAGCGGTACAACATGTAAAACCCCATGGTGCATTATATAATATGGCGGCAAAGAATCCGGCTCTGGCAGAAGCAATTGCCAGAGCGGTATATGCGGTAGATCCAAAATTGATGTTATATGGTCTTGCCGGAAGCCAGCTTATTATACAAGCTGAAAAATTGGGATTGTCAACGGCCAGTGAAGTTTTTGCTGATAGAACCTATCAGCCGGACGGTTCTCTCACCCCGCGCAGTCAACCCAATGCGATGATAACGGATGAAGAAGAATCTATTTTCCAAGTTCTCCGCATGATCAAAGAAGGGGTTGTCCGGGCACAAAATGGTCAAGATATTCCTGTACGTGCTGATACAGTATGTGTCCATGGGGATGGGGTGAAGGCGTTGGCTTTTGCTGATAAAATCCATCGTACATTGGAATTGCAGGGAATTCAGGTCAAGTCGTTTTGCTGAGGTGTTATGATGAGTCAAATTGATTTTTCTATTCAATCATTGGGAGAAACCGCGTTATGTGTGTCTTTTGGACACGTCATTTCTCCCGATATACATAAGCATGTGCGTTCGCTGGGGGAATTCCTGGAAAAAAATCCATTTCCCGGATTTCGTGAATGCATTTTATCATATACGGCAGTAACTGTATTATATGACCCTTTCGTTGTACATCGGCAACAGCAGGAAATAGAAACAGCAGCATTGTTTGTCGAACAGTACATTAAAGATGCAACGGAGGCGGCTGAAAGAGAGCCGCTTCCTGCCGCTGCGGTTGTATCTATTCCCGTATGCTACGGCGGCGACTATGGACCGGATCTGGATTTTGTTGCGCAACGTCATGGCTTGACAGCGGAAGAAGTAGTGGCGATTCATACGAAAAGTGAATATTTAGTATATATGATTGGATTTTGTCCCGGATTTCCGTATATGGGGGGATTAGATGAACGAATTGCTACTCCCCGCCGGCAAAGTCCGCGTTTGGAAATTCCGGCTCGCAGTGTCGGAATTGCGGGGATGCAGACGGGAGCGTACCCATTGGCTACTCCCGGCGGGTGGCAGATTATAGGGCGTTGTGCGGTGGACTTATTTACACCGGCAGGAGAAACACCCAGTTTATTAAAATCCGGAGATATTGTGCATTTTGTTTCAATCGATAAAGAAGAATACAGGCAGATGAGGGGGGATACACAATGAGTATATTCGTCCTCCGTCCGGGAATGTTATCAACCTTGCAAGATAGGGGGCGCCAAGGATATCAGAAATATGGCGTACTCGTATCGGGCGCAATGGATGAAGAAGCGCTGCGGTTGGGAAATATTCTCGTTGGCAATGAACAAAGTGAAGCAGCTTTGGAAATTACCATGATGGGACCTGTATTGAAATTCTCTGAAAATTTGTTGATAGCTCTTACCGGAGCTGACCTGCAGCCGACTGTCAATGACGTAGCGATACCCATGTGGCGTCCTGTTTTGATCAAAGCGGAATCGGTATTGCGTTTTGGACGGCCTGTACAGGGCTGCCGTACCTATTTGTGTGTATCCGGCGGATATAATGTCCCATCGGTGATGGGCAGTAAAAGTACCTACCTTAGAGCGGGATTTGGCGGATTTAAAGGAAGAGCGGTACAGACCGGCGATGTTTTGGAGCTGGGAGAGATATCTTCTTTGGGACGCAAGATAATCCGCTCTCTGCAAGATGAAGGAGAGTACGAAACAGCTCGCTGGTATATACAACCTGCCTATAGACTGAATGGTGAAAACGGGCAGCCCATACGTATTACGAAAGGACTTCAATATAAGTATTTTTCAGAGGAAACTAAGCATCATCTGGTTTCCAAAGATTTCCGCATTACTATCCATGCGGATCGCATGGGGTATCGTTTGGATGGCTGTAAACTAGAACTTATCAATCCGCTGGAAATGATTTCAGAAGCGGCAATACAAGGAACGATACAAGTACCTGCCGACGGGAATCCAATCATTCTTATGTCAGATAGACAAAGTGTAGCGGGGTATCCGAAAATTGCACAAGTCAGCATGGTGGATATGAGCCGTCTGGCACAATGCAAGCCCGGTGATAAGGTAAGGTTTTCCTTAATTACATCCCAACAAGCCGAGGGACTGCTGATACAGCGGGAACAATATATTAATGATGTTGCCGTTTCTGTAAAGTATCGGTTTGCGCAGTAAAAAATATTTTCCCGTGCGCTATCTGATGCGGGAAGAATGTGAGGCCCATTGTGGACATGAAAGAAGTCGAAGCATTAATACAAATGTTTGAAAATTCGTCTTTGACGGAATTAAAGATAAAAGATAAGGATTTTTCTATTGAGTTGATACGTACTGCGGCAGAAACAGTTGCCACGGAGCACGCTGATACTCCGGCAGTACTTCCTGCTGCGGCGTCTTCAGATGTGGAAAAAACGATTACAGCGCCGATGGTGGGGACCTTTTATACAGCAGCGAATCCCAATGCGGAACCATTTGTCCGTGTGGGAGATGCAGTTACCATTGACACGACGGTTTGTGTATTGGAAGCAATGAAAGTATTTACAGAAGTTCCGGCTGATATGAGTGGAACAATAACGAAAATTCTTGTATCGGACGGGGATTTTGTAGAATATGGACAACCTCTGTTTAAAATCAAGATTAATTAGAGGAGAATTATTGTGAAAATAAAAAAAGTTTTAATCGCCAACCGGGGAGAAATTGCCGTTCGTATTATTAAAGCTTGCCATGAACTGGATATTAAAGCGGTTGCGGTATATTCCACGGCAGATAAAGCCGCTATGCATGTTTTGCAAGCAGATGAAGCATATTGCATTGGCCCGGCACCTGCGGCGAAAAGTTATTTGAATGTAACCGCCTTGCTTACCGTTGCAAAAGCAGTGCATGCAGATGCAATCCATCCGGGATATGGATTTTTGGCGGAAAATGCTGATTTTGCGGATGCTTGTACATCCGCCGGGTTTATTTTTATTGGTCCTGATGGAAATGCGATCCGATGCATGGGAGATAAATCCCAAGCTCGGATGACGATGCTTCATGCTGATGTTCCGGTAGTTCCGGGGACGGCAGATCTTATTCATTATATAGAAGAAGGAGAATTGGTAGCGTCCCAAATCGGCTATCCTGTTCTTATTAAAGCCACTGCCGGCGGCGGCGGTAAGGGAATGCGCGTTGTCGAAAATGAGCGCGATTTAAAAAAAGCGCTTCATGAAGCGACGCAGGAAGCGACACGTAACTTTGGCAACGGCGGGGTGTATCTGGAAAAATATTTAACGCATGCTCATCATGTAGAAATCCAGATTATGGCGGATTCCTTTGGAAATGTGGTTGCCTTAGGCGAACGAGATTGCTCGACACAACGCCGTCATCAAAAAGTTATTGAAGAGGCGCCGTCCCCCATTATGGATGCGGTGATGCGCCGTAAAATGAGTGCTGCGGCTGTTGCTGCCGCAAAAGCTGTACGGTATTGCGGCGCTGGCACGGTGGAGTTTATTGTCGATGAAAACAGAAATTTTTATTTTATGGAAATGAATACACGTATTCAAGTTGAACATGGTGTTTCGGAAATGGTAACAAATACGGATCTTGTTCAAACGCAGATCCGTGTAGCTGCCGGCGAACCGCTTCCATGGCGGCAAGAGGATATACATATAGATGGCTGGTCTGTAGAATGCCGCATTAATGCAGAAGATCCGTCCAACAAATTTATGCCGAGCCCGGGGAAAATAACAACCTATGCGCCTCCTCAGGGAGAGGGAATTCGAATTGATTCCTGTGTGCTTGCCGGCTCGGAAATCAGTCCCTTTTATGATTCGATGGTAGCCAAAGTTCTGGTCAAGGCGCCCACGCGTGCGCTGGCTATACAAAAAATGATTCACGTTCTTGATAATTTTCATATCGAAGGAATAAAAACGACGATTCATTTGCAGCGAAATATTTTAGCAGGAAAAGTATTTCAAGAAGGAAAAATGGACACGAATTATTTAGAGGAACATTTGGATGAATATCTATCATAGGAACGTATGTAGAGTAATTGCTATATCATATTAGATTGTACGGTATGTGTGAAGGGACTAGTATCTAGTCCCTTTTTTGTATACTCGATGATGTGGTATAATAAAATGAAATGCTTTAAGAAAGAGGTATACGCGGGTGCAATTACTGAAAATGGAGCTGCGGGGATTTAAATCCTTCGCTGATAAGACAACGCTTACATTTGACAAAAGGATTACGGCTATTGTCGGTCCTAATGGAAGCGGCAAAAGCAATATATCCGATGCCGTCCGATGGGTTATGGGAGAGCAGAATGTTCGTCAGTTGAGAGGACAAAAATCAGAAGATATTATCTTTGCGGGTACAGAAAAACGCCGTCCTCAGGGAGCGGCCGAAGTGTCTCTTTATTTTGATAATACGGATCATTCTCTTGACCTGGATTTTACGGAAGTCGTTGTTACACGACGTTATTTTCGTTCCGGGGAAAGTGAATTTTATATTAATAAAAGACCTTGCCGGTTGAAAGACATACATATGCTTTTTGCAGATACAGGAATAGGGCAAGATTCGATGGCGGTCATCGGCCAAAATCGTGTTGATCGTATTCTCAACAGCAAGCCGGAAGAACGGCGTATTATATTTGAAGAAGTTGCGGGTATCAGTCGGTTTAAAGCGCGAAAACAGGAAGGGCTGCGAAAAATAGAGGAAACAAATCATAACTTAGAGCGAATCCGAGATATGATGTCGGTATTAGAGGAACAAATCGGACCGATGGAAGAAGAAGCCCATCGGCTGAAAACCTTTCGTGAGTTGGATGGAGAACGGATTTCTTATGAAGGAACATTGACACTGCAGGAATTGCGCAATGCGGAACGCTTGTTGACAAAGGCTGAAAACAGTCGTGCTGCGGCGACTACACAACGGCAAGATACGATGGCAGCGTTAGCTAAGGTAGAAAAAGAACATGAACATCTCATGATAATTATGGAACAGGAAGGAACGACACTTCGTCAACTCGATGAAGCGGCTTCCCTGGCCCATAATGAACTGGACAGCATGAAAAACCGTAAAGAAGCAGGTGTTTTGAGAAAAAACGAATTGGAAGAAGAAGAAAAACAATTTATTCTGGAAGAGGCACAATTACAGGAAAAAAGTACGCAAATGGATCATCAGCGCCAAGAATTAGCGGTACAGCTTTCTTCCAGACAAACCGAACTGGATGCCGCACGAAATGGATTTGCATTAACAGCGGAGCTGTTTAAGCAAGCTGAAGAAAAAGCCAATACGGCGAATCAGGATTTGCAGGATATTTCTGTACAAAATGCGCAGCGGCAGCAAAATTTATTTATTGTAAAACGGGATATAGAAGAACTGCAGCGCCGTATTTCAGAAAATCAAATACAGTGCAATGAATTAAAAAAAACGACAGATGATCAGCGAATACATAATGTAACCAAGCAGGAATGCTGCAAGGTATTAGAAGAAAAATGTCTTATTGCAAAAAAAACGGTGGAGGAGCTGACTGCAAAAGCGCAGGAAATGCGATCGAAACGGGAGGAAGCTTGCAAGGCACAGGAGGCAGCGGAGCAAGAATACCGTACTGTACAGAATCAGGCTGCCAGTCTGGAACAGCGAATTCGTGTGTTGGAAGGAATGGAACAAGAACACGAAGGAGCCGGGCGTACCGTTAAGGAAGTATTAAACGCGCAACAAAGCTGGCGCAAGGATATTTGCGGTATCGTTGGAGAATTATGCACGATACCGCCTCTATATGCGGCGGCTTTGGATGTAGCGTTAGGAGCTTCGGCCCGTTATGTTGTAGCAGACAGTGAAAAGTCGGCAAAATCGGCTATTGCATATTTGAAAGAACGGCATGCCGGCAGAACAACTTTTTTACCTCTTGATACCATACGAGCCAAGGGACGCACAAGGGAAGAAGAACAGGCTGTCAAAGAACAAGGAATTATTGGTTTCGCCAATGATTTGCTGGAATTTGATACTGTATATATGCCTGTATTTACGTCTCTGCTCGGACGGACTCTTATTGCTGATACCATAGACAACGGTACCGTTGTGGCACATAAATATGGGCATCGCCTGCGTATTGTATGTTTAGATGGAACGCAATTTAATGTAGGCGGTTCTTTGACTGGCGGCAGTATGCGCAATCGCGAGGGATCGCTTATCAGCCGGCGCGGTCTTTTGGAAGAACTACGGCAGCAGGAGAAAATAAATAAAAAGAAATCAGTCCTATCTCAACAAACACAAAATAAACTTTTGAATGTACGGAATGCCATTGTGCAGCAATCGGAAGATGCAGAAGTACGCTATCAGCAGGCAACGTTGGATTGGCAGAAACTTTTCTGGCAGGCCGGTTCTGCAAAGAAAGAGGCGGAACAGGCGGTATCTGTTTTAGCACAGACAGAAAAAAAACTTTCCATGCTGCATGATGCCGGCCGTATTCTGCAAGACACACTGACTCGAAAAATGTTGGAACAGGAACAATGGACGGACAAACCGCAGCAAAATACGGAAAAGATGGAGTCAGCCTGTATCACTGCGCAGGAGGAAATGGAGAGCTGCCGGGCGGCTATGACAGAACGGCAAGTTGCATTAGCTACGCTGCAAGAGCAAGTAAAGCATGCACAAGAACAACTGGAACAGAATACAACCTGGAAAACGCAGCTGCAGGCAGATATGAAGCGATTGAAGACACGACGTGATATGCTGAATATACGCCGGCAGGAATTGACAAGCATGCTTGAACAGATAACAGAAAATATTTTTCTTAAAGAAGAAGAAACTAAAAAACGAAATGCAGATAAGGAAGCATTTTATCAGTTGAAAGCGGAAAACTTTAAACAGAGTCAAAAATGGGACGAAATGATGAAAAAACTGCGCAATGAAGTGGAAAATTGGAACCAACGGGTTAATACAGCGGAAATCCAATTAGAAAAGTATCATGGCGAAATACGGCATGGGGAAGAACGGCTGGCACTGCAGGGACTCAGCCGACAGGAAGCGATGGAACGGCGCAGAGAAGGGTCTCTTAAAGACTTAACGGACAAGGTCACATGTCTTAAAGAACAGATAGCAATGCTAGGGCAGATCAATCCTAATGCGGATGAAGAATATGGCAGGGCAGTGGAGAAAAAGCAGTTTTTTACAAAACAATGTGATGATTTATTAGAAGCTAAGCAAAAGTTGCAGGCTGTTGTCTCGGAAATAGATAATGCAATGGCTAAGCAATTTGGTCAAGCTTTTAAGGAAATCGGGGAACATTTTCAGCGTATTTTTACACGTCTCTTTGGCGGTGGCAGTGCCAAACTCCTGCTTACGGATGCGCATGATATTTTGAATGCCGGCGTAGATATATTGATCCAGCCGCCGGGGAAAAAACAGCAGCAATTAACCTTATTATCCGGCGGAGAAAGAGCACTCACGGTTATTGCTCTGCTTTTTGCTTTTCTAGCCTATCATCCCGCGCCCTTTTGTCTTGTGGATGAAGTAGATGCAGCACTTGATGAAGCAAATGTAGAAAGACTGGCACGGTATATTAAAAATTACAGCGGGCATACACAGTTTATTGTTATTACCCATCGCCGTAAGACGATGGAAGCGGCCAACACCTTGCAAGGTGTTACTATGGAAGAAAAAGGCATTTCTCGCTTGTTGACCGTAAAAGTCGATGAGCTTTTAAAGGAAGGGGTATACTAATGGGATTTTTTTCAAAACTTAGAAAAGGTCTGGAAAAAACAAAAGGTTCTTTTATTAAAAATATTGAGACGGTGGTATTAGGATATGCTAACATTGATGATGATATGTATGATGATTTGGAGGCAGTTTTATTAACCAGTGATATTGGAGTAGAAACAACGGAGTATCTCATGGATATGCTTCGTACCGGGGTGAAAAATAAAAGTATCAAAGATACGAACGATGTAGTGCCATATCTTCAAAAATGTATTACCGATTTGCTGAATGAAAATGCAGAACCGATAGGCAGTCACAGCGGTTCTGTTGAAGTTATTTTTATTGTCGGCGTCAATGGGGTAGGAAAAACTACGACAATAGGAAAATTGGCAAAATATTATAAGCAGCGGGGTAAAAAGGTAATGATTGCAGCTGGCGATACGTTTCGCGCGGCGGCTGCTGAACAGCTTACGATTTGGGCGCAGCGGACAGAGGTTCCCATTATTAAGCATCGCGAAGGAGCTGATGCGGCTGCCGTTGTTTTTGATGCTACGGCTTCTGCCAAGGCGCATGACATAGATATACTTCTTGTTGATACAGCCGGAAGACTGCAGACAAAATCAAATTTGATGGAAGAATTGCGTAAAATGGCCAGAGTCGCCAGTAAAAATATCGCAGGGGCACCGCAGGAAACACTGCTTGTTTTAGATGCGACAACCGGCCAGAATGCCGTTAGTCAAGCTAAATTATTTGGAGAAGTAGTGCCGCTTACCGGCGTGGTTTTGACAAAACTTGACGGTACAGCGAAAGGCGGCGTTATTTTATCGGTTAAGCGCGAACTGGGAGTGCCTGTCCGCTGGATTGGCGTCGGGGAAGGCGTCGATGATCTGCGGCCGTTTGATGCGGCGGAATTTGCCGATGCATTATTTGACAGACATATAACGGAACGTGAAAAAGAGGAAAATGAGGAAAATGATGACTAAAAATACGACGGAACTTTTGGAAATGGTGCATCAGCTTAATGTTACGCAAGAGGCAGACTGTTCGGCGGCAGAAGAACAAGCCATAAGCACTATCGTTGGCTGTGTGGGTGAACAGGAGCAGAGAGCATTTGCTCGGATGCTTGTCCAATATTGGAAGGATATTCCCAAAGGGATGGAACATGTTCCCCCGGAAATACGGCACCGGGCTCGAGAAGAGGCGGAATACGGGGGAATACCGGAAGATATACTGTGTATGGCTTGGCTTGTTTTTGACGGACCGGATTTCAATTCGGTCATGGGGAGAACGAAAGATTAAAAACACCCCGTAGTCAAGGAGTGACTACGGGGTGTGTCATATACACATGGACGGGCAGCAAAGATGGCATACCGTATTGGTTATACCGTATATACTGCGTTGATTTTGCCGATATAAAACGTATGCTCTGTATCGCCGTACCATGTTTTTCTTTCCGCAGGGTTCAGGCATGCGAGATCCATCTTCCGTTCGTATACAACGGAACATTCAATCTGCAAAAACGGACCGCCGCCGATGACGGGAACAATACCGGTTTTCGGGGCTTGCGGGGTAATCCCGGCAGCTGCATATTTATCTATATCCCGGCCTGATTTACTGCCGCATAAAGCCAACGCGTCTTGGTAGGAGTCATCCATAGGGACGGATAGTGTGAATGCCTTGATAGTATTCAGGTTTTCTTTGGAATACCGGGTTTGCCGTACCATAATAGTAACGGTGGGAGCGCCCCACATAATACCTATGCTTCCCCATGACACCGTCATCGTATTAGCTTTTTGCCCGTTGCTTGTGTTTAAAAAAGCACCTTTATTCAAACGATCATTAAAGATTTTACCATATTCACTAGCTTGTATCATTGCTTATATACCCCCTTCTTTTGTTACTCGATTATAGCATATTTGTCAAACAAATCAAATAAAGGGAAGAATTACTGCAAGGAAAATAGTTTAAAGGACGCAGGAGAGGAGCTTTTTCATATGTATGTAGGAAATATAAACCAATGGAAATCAGAAAAAAGATATATGCCGGATTTTTTAGTGCCATGGATATCTAAATTGGCAGAAGCCGATATCCAATCTTTTTTGCCGGGGCGGCATGATCTGGGGAACGGAAACTTTATGAATGTTGACGAAGGTAAGACCGCTGCCGCCGCAGAACATCTGATGGAAGCGCATAAAAAATATGCGGACATACAAATGGTTATTTCCGGTGACGAATATATTGGATATCAACCGTTGTGCAATGCGGGAGAATGTGTCAAAAGTTATTCCGAATCGGATGGATACATGTATGCACCAAAATTATCGGAAGATATAAAGATTCTCATGATACCGGGCGCAACGTTTGCTGTTTTTATGCCCGGTGACGGACACCGTGCTTTATGCGCGCCCGATGGCATTTCAAAACCGATACGCAAGGTTATTTTGAAAATACGCATTAGTTAGGAGCGATGCAACATGAAATTATGGGAGGATGCAGGATCGGCGCTGCGGCAATTGCGGTCAAAACGACCACTTGTCCATCATATAACTAATTTTGTGACGATGAATGATTGTGCTAATGCTACATTGTCTGTGGGCGCTTCTCCGACCATGACAAACGCGGTGGAAGAAGTAGAAGAGATGGCAGCAGCGGCAGACGCATTGCTGTTGAATATGGGGACGTTACAGCATTGGACCGTAGACGCTATGCTGCTAGCCGGAAAAGCCGCAGAAAAAGCGGATATACCGATTATCTTGGATCCCGTAGGGGCCGGAGGCACTGCCTACCGTACAGAATCGGTACTGCGGGTGATACAGAATATACCCATCACGATTATACGCGGTAATTTAAGTGAAATACTTTGTCTAGCCTATAAAAAAAGCGGTGTCAACCCAGGTGTTGACAATCATGCAAACACAACTGTCGATCTATCTTTAATTACACGGATGGCACGGTTGCTGGGAACAACGGTAGTCATTACCGGAGAAATAGACGCCGTATCTGATGGAACACATAGCGTGCTGCTTGGAAACGGATGTCCTATGCTGACCTATGTCACAGGGACCGGCTGCATGACTACGTCTCTTATTGCTTCTTTTGCAGCGGTTACAGACCCGTTTACGGCAGCCGCAGCAGGTACCTCCGTTATGGCAATCGCCGGAGAACAGGCACTGGCGGAAGGCGGAGATGCCGGTCCTGGTTCTTTTCATCACCTGCTGTTTAATTCAATATATCAGTTTACGGCAGATAGTTTTAATTTATATGGAAAGGTTTTGATAGAAAATGGAACAAAATGATTTGCGGAAATTAACACTTACAGCGATTTTTATCGCTATTGGTGTGCTATTGGCACCTTTTTCCATTCCTTTGGGTGCGGCTAAAGCGTTTCCCGTGCAGCATATGATCAATGTGCTTTTAGCGATGATGCTGGGTTGGAGATATTCTTTGACCGGAGCTTTTTGTATTTCTTCTATTCGAATTGCCATGGGAATGGGAACTATTCTTGCATATCCAGGGAGTATGATCGGTGCCGTATTATCAGGTATTCTCTATAAAAAAACAGGCTCTGTATGGGGAGCTGTTGTGGGAGAAGTATTTGGCACGGGAATTCTCGGCGGGCTTATCGCGTATCCTATTGCTGCAATTATTCTTGATTCTCAGGCTGCAGCCTTTTTCTTTTTTGTCCTGGCTTTCTTGCCGAATACGATGTTGGGAGCTGCTTTGGGAGCTTTAATTTATAAATTTCTGCCCGTTCGTCAAGTCCTGCATCGAATGATTAAATAGAATTCGTGGTGTTTTGTTCTGTAAATAAAAAACTTGTAATAAACCTGTAAAGTAATTGAAATATTATTGACATATATAGGTCAATATATTACACTATAAAAAGTGGTACTGGAATGATAAAAAAAGTTTTTCTCCTTGGCAGAGGTACGATATGACACAGGATATTAAAAAAAGAATACTTGCAGAAACGTTAAATAAAATGGATCGGCACGGACCAGATTTTCATATGGATGATTTGGCCCGGTGTTTGCGTATCAGTAAGCGGACATTGTATGAAAATTTTTCATCCAAGCAGGTCGTGGTGCGTGAAGCTATTTTTTCTATTATGGACGATTTATATGAGCAGCATACATTGCTGCTGGCTGATAAAAATATGAGCCCAGAAGAAAAACTGATCACGTATTTTTCTATTCGTTCTCGTGTAACCAAGGTCTTTTCCATGAAAGAAACCACGCGTTTTTTTAAGAAAATGCCCGGTTTATATGAACTTGTGCAGGAACGGTCTCGGCGGGATTGGAAACAGTTGGAACAATTCGTGGCGGAGGCACAGGAAAGTAATGAATTTGAGTATTTTGACAAGCAGCTTCTCATGCATATGCTGCACGGTACGGCAGTGGAAATTTTTGATCAATTTGATACGCTGGATCAAAGCTACACGTTTCCCGAATATATGGAAGCGTGTATCAAAATCGTATTGTATGGCATAAAAAAGAACGGAGGAAAATCAACGAATGATAAACACAAGTAGATTGTTAAAAACCGGGTTGGCAGTTATTACTATTGCGGCATTGCTTGCCGGCTGCGGTGCTAATAAGGGACAACAGAAAATGGCCGTCAGTGTGAATACCTATAAGGTTGCGGCGGAAGATACGCCGGTTACGGCAGAATACAGCGGGATGGTCATTGCTACAGATAAGGTACCGGTACAAGCGAAGATATCCGGACGCGTACTGGAAAAATATATTAAAGGCGGTGATATCGTTTCTGCAGGACAGCCTTTATTTCGCTTAGACAGCCGCCAGTATGATGCTGCCTTGGCACAGGCCAAGGCAACGCAGGCGCAGGCAGCCGCTAACCTTGCTAACCAGCAGATGAATCTGCGCCGGTATCAGACGTTAGCGGATCAAGATGCCATTTCGCAGCAGACAGTAACCGATCAGGAAGCTGCGACGAATCAGGAAAATGCTGTTCTCGAAGCAAATGCTGCCCAAGTACAATCGGCCCAGGACAATGTGGATGATACGATTGTATATGCACCTTTTTCCGGAAAATTAAATGTAGATGATGTTCCTGTAGGAACCTTTGCCACAGCGGGTTCTACTGCACTGGTTACGATATCCACACAGGATCCCGTGTACGTAGAATTTTCCATCAGCGAAGCAGAATATCTGCAGATGGTAAAAAAGAGCGCAGATAATCCGGGAAGCTGGGGCAATCATTTAAAACTCCGGCTCAGTGACGGCACGATATATGCAGAAGAAGGACACGTAGTCCAGATCAATCATGGCATACAGAATAACAGCGGCGCTATTACGGTAAAGGCGGTATTTGCCAATCCGTACAATATGCTGATTCCCGGTTTATATGCTACTGTTATTTCCGATACACAGGTACAGCAAAAGGCGATTCTTGTTCCGCAGCGTGCGGTACAGCAGACATTGGGAAAATATTTTGTAGCCGTTTTGAACGAAAATGGTGAAATGCAGAATAAAGAAGTACAGCCAGGTCAGCAGGTCGGTAAGTTTTGGATCATTAATTCTGGGTTGCAGGATGGGGATACCATTATTGTCGATGGATACCAAAAGGCAAATACTGCGGGGCAGCTGGACCAGCATTTGCTGACCAAGGACGATATTGAAAAAGGTGATGCCAAGGTATCACAGAGTTAGTATTAAAGATAGGGGGAAATACGAGTGATTTCGAAATTTTTTATTCACAGACCTATCTTTGCAATCGTCATCGCATTGATGATTAGCATCATCGGTTTGTTGGCAATGGTAACATTGCCGGTAGCAAAATATCCGAAAGTAACACCGCCGCAGGTATACATATCCGCAACGTATTCAGGGGCTAATGCAGACGTTATCGGTACTACGGTGGCATCTGTCATCGAACAGCAGCTCATAGGCGTCGAACATCTTGTCAATGTGGAAAGCAGCAGCACGGACAGCGGCTCGTATAGAGCAACCGTACAATTTACTACTGATTCCAACGGCGATATGGATACGGTCAATACGCAGAATAAAGTAAGTCAGGTTACGGCAACACTGCCGACAGATGTACAAAATTTAGGGGTTACCGTTGGTAAATCATCCAGTACGATGGCCATGGTGTTTTCATTGGTATCTCCCAACAGTACATATGATCAGGTTTTTATGAAAAACTACGCAACACAGTTTTTTATGGATGCGATCAAAGCCGTTCCCGGTGTTGGCGACGTCACGGAATTCGGGTCTGATTATGCCATGCGCATCTGGCTGGATCCGGCAAAAATGGCAGTTTTAAAAATTGT
The DNA here is from genome assembly GCA_022649055.1 of Megasphaera sp. GTDB lineage: Bacteria > Bacillota > Negativicutes > Veillonellales > Megasphaeraceae > Megasphaera_A > Megasphaera_A sueciensis. The sequence goes on along the minus strand of JALCNL010000014.1, from coordinate 9,298 downwards.
ACCAACAGATATCTCATCTGCCCTTACAACGCAGAATGTACAGGCTGCCGTAGGTACGATCGGTACGAATCCTATCGGAAATAGTCAGCAGTACCAGTATACATTGCGCACAGACGGTCGTTTAAAAACAGCGGATGAATTTAAAAAAATTATTATTCGAACCAATTCTGACGGCAGTATGATTCATTTAGGTGATGTTGCGACAGTTCAACTAGGAGCTAAAAGCTATAGTGTATCAGGCCTGTATAATGAAAACGGCAAACAAATTTCTACTGCCGGGTTTCAGGTCAGTTTGACATCCGATGCCAATGCCGTACAAACGGTAAGCGGCATCTTAAAGGTATTGAAAAAAGCACAGGAATCCTTTCCGCCTGATTTAGAGTATCGCGTGATTTATGACAGCACGGAATTTGTTAAGGCTTCCATTACCGAAGTTATCCACACGTTTATTGAAGCACTGTTACTGGTTGCTTTCATAGTGTTTGTGTTTTTGCAAAGTTGGCGGTCTACCTTTATTCCGTTGATTGCGGTTCCCGTATCTTTGCTGGGAACATTTGCCGCTTTTCAGTTATTGGGCTTTTCTATCAATACTTTAACCTTATTCGCGATGGTTTTAGCTATCGGCTTGCTTGTCGATGATGCCATCGTTGTTATTGAAGCGGTGGAATATGAAATAAAGTACCACGCCCGAAGTCCGATCGAAGCGACAGAAGTGGCAATGCGCAACGTGCAGAATCCGGTTATCGGCGTAGCCTGTGTATTATCGGCAGTTTTTGTACCGGTCAGCTTTTTGAGTGGTATGTCAGGTATCCTGTATCGGCAGTTTGCTTTGACCATAGCCGTATCTGTCATGATTTCAGCGTTTGTGGCGTTGACGTTGACGCCTGCGTTGTGCGGCATGATGCTGAAGGTATATAAGCCGGAAGAACGAGAAAAGGGAATTTATAAATGGTTTAACGCATTTAATGATGGATTTGACCGGTTGATTAACTGGTATGGGAAAAAACTGGCCTATCTGCATATACACATCAAGTGGTGTGTTGTGTTTCTGGTTCTTATCAGCACGATTACAGCCGGATTATTTAATATTATACCGACAGGTTTTGTACCCAGTGAAGATAACGGGTTTGCTATTGCGGATGTGACACTGCCGGAAGGGACGTCCCAGCAGAAAACGGAAAAAACCGTCAGTGAAGTAGCCAACTGGATTGCAAAACTTCCCAATATACAGGGAGTTATGGGAATCAGCGGGTACGGTATGCTGGCAGGTGCCCAAAAACCAAACAGTGGCGCCGTTATGATAAAAATGAAAGATTGGGATGAACGAAAAACAGCAGATTTATCCGTAGATACCTTGGTTAAGAATATTATGGGATATGGTATGAAAGCTGTGCCCCAGGCTACGATCATGGCTTTTAATCCGCCGCCGATCGATGGGATGGGGGTATCCAGCGGATTTACGTATCAATTGGAAAATCGCGGCGGTCATACGACTGCGGAGTTGTACGATATGGCGCAGCAATTTATAGGGGCTGCCCGTAAACGGCCGGAAATCGGCTCTATCTATACGACTTTTACCAATGATACTCCCGGTTACAACTTGGATATTGATCGTGAAAAAGTTCAAAAATCGGGAGTGTCTATGAGTGACTTGTACAATGTGCTGCAAATATATTACGGCAGTTATCAGGTCAATGATTTCACTATTTTCGGCAAAAATTTTAAGACTATCATTCAGGCAAACCCTGCCTATCGTAAAAATATAAACGATAATAAGTTCCTGTATGTGAAAAACTCCAGCGGAGAATTGATTCCGGTTAATGATTTTATCCGGCCAAGGCCGATTGGTGCGGCATCCATTATTACGCGCTTTAATGACTATCCTTCTATTAAAATCACGGGTTCCCCGGCGAATGGCTATAGTTCAGGGGATGCACTGAAAGCGTTAGAGGAAGTCTCTAAAGAAACCCTTACAGACGGATACTATTACGAATGGGCGGGTATGAGCCGTGAAGAAATCGAAGCAGGAAATAAAACCTATTATGTATTCGGGTTAGCCTTGCTGTTCGTCTTCCTTGTATTGGCAGCACTATATGAAAGCTGGAAAGTTCCTTTTGCTGTACTGCTCAGTGTTCCGACGGGTTTATTCGGAGCGACCTCCTTCATATATTTATTGAATCAACAAAATAATATCTATTTCCAAATTGGTATTTTAGCGGTAATTGGGTTAGCTGCTAAAAATGCGATTTTGATTATTGAATATGCAAAAATTCGTGTAGATGAGCGTGGCATGGACCCCGTATCGGCGGCTATTGAAGCGGCTAAGATTCGTCTTCGTCCTATCATTATGACGTCCTTGGCCTTTGTTGTCGGTTCTATTCCGCTGGCGACAGCGACCGGAGCAGGTGCTGCTTCGCGTGTAACGATGGGGATAACCGTTGTTTTTGGTACATCCGTAGCAACCTTGCTGGGGGTATTTATTATTCCTATGTTGTTCATTATTATGGAAAACTTTGGGCGGGGTGTAAAACGCCCGTCAGGTAAACAAAAAAGTAAAATAGGAAATTTGGAAAATTCGTAAGTATATCATAATAAAAAAGTGTTCTCCACTTAAGACGGAGAACACTTTTTATTTATAAGCAATCATCGGATTACATTTCTGTTTGCAGCAACTGTTTTTTTAAGGATAAATATTTAGTTGTATAATATGGTTTCAGTTGTGCTTCCCGCAGGTCATACCCAAAAGAACGACGGCTGATCGATAAGATCGGCGGACTTTGTATGCGTTTAGCAACGGCAAAACCAGAAACCAGTTTCCACCAACGTTCCAAATCATCAATAAATTCTTTAGCTGTGGGAAAGAGAGTATGAACGACAATGCGGCAGCCGATATGTTCTTCCAGCGTTCCGTCTATATACCATTGCAGGATAGACTGTGGTGTAACACGATGCCAGTTTTCTACGAAGGAAGCAAATAAATAGTCATGATACGAATATATAATAGGATCCCCCTGACCTTTTGCAATATCTTGACTGGCCGATAATTCTGCACTGGGGACGATGTCGATACTGCCTTTGGGAATGATCTCCCGATGAAATACGTTCTGATTTAAATACATTGCAAGAGCATATATTTGATGTTTCCATAAATCGGCGGTAGCAGCTAGGTAACCTGCATGATCTCCATATAATGTGGCATATCCCACGGCTGTTTCTGCTTTGTTGGCATTACATGTAAATACACCGCCAAAGGAAGCCGCTACAGCAGCTAAAATTCGGCTGGAACGATCGCGGGCCTGGATATTTTCTTCGATAAAACTGGTAAGTTCAAGCTGAGAGACTCTTTTTTCACCGCGGTACACTTCCGCTGTTTGAATTTGTTTGCGCGTAAGTTCCAGGCTATCTTGCACAGGAATGACAGTATATAAGCAGCCGATATTATCAGCCAGTGTTTTTGCTAATCCTTTGGTAATAGAAGAATTGTAACAGCTGGGCATATTTACAAGCATGATTTGTGCCGGCGGTAAAATGGCAGCATATAATGCGGCATTTACAGCAGAATCAATACCGCCCGATACACCGATAACTACTTTATTTACACCGATCGAAGAAAGAAAGGAGGTAATGCCGTAATGCAGGCTGGTATATATTTCCTCTGTTTCTTTTTGAGGAAAATTTATTTTTTTGGGTGAGGTAAATGTACGAGATACTTCATCATATTGTACAAAAGCCAACTCTTCCTCAAAAGGCCGGCATTCAAAATGGGGCATTCCTTCTTTTGTATAGGCACAGCTGGAACCATCGAACGTATATATGTTCTTGCCGTTATTTTGTATTCCTGAACAATTGACATACAGTGTAGGAGCCTGCACTTTTTTTATGGATTGTCCAAAAAGGCGATGACGGCGTTGCGTTTTTCCTAAGGTAAATGGTGAGTTGGAAATGTTGATAAACATATCGGGCGAATAGTGTTTGCCTAAAAAAGACATGGGTTTAAACGGATAATTTTCATCCCAGCTGTCCTCGCAGATGAGAGGGCCGATGGTAAGAAGACGATTATTTCCGAAATCAATGCGGATAGGTGAGAACAGATCTTCTACAAAAACATGTCGTTCCTGAGCCACTTCAAGGAGTGATGTAAAGTATCTGGAATCACTGAATTCACGATAATTAGGCAGCAATGTTTTAATATAAAACGGGTATGGCGAGGCCAGAGGTGATAAAAATTCTTTGTTTCTGGCAACAAACATGGCATTGTATTTTCTCAGATGTCCATCGAGATTTACACGGCCTGATTCACAGGCGACGTTGCCGAATACAATGGTAATATCGGCAGAAAGCTGTCGAAGTTCTTCTCCAAAAGCAACACATTCATCAATGTAATCTTGCTGATCCCAAACATCGCCGATTAAATATCCCGGAATTGCCAATTCGGGAAAAATAATCATATCACAACCCGCTTTTTTAGCTTGTGCGATATTTTTTTTCATTGTCGTAACATTGTGACGCGGATCACCGGCATGAATGTTCATTTGTGCAAGTGCTATGTTCAACATGTATATAGTACCCCCCTGTGGCATGGTAGATTTATGCCTTAATACTACCACAAAACGACGGCTATTGCACTGATTAATTGTCCGTAGAATGAATTATGGCGATAGGGAAGCAATCTACTGCCGTTACTAGTGTCAGCGCATTGCAAATGTAGTATAATATAAACTAGAAGTTATGCTATGAGGAGGTATATTTTATAACTATGAACACATTGCTGGTTACGCTGAACGCAAAATTTATCCATTCCTCGCTGGCATTACGCTGTTTGAAAACCAGTTGTGATGCAGCCGGAATCAAAAACGTCGTAACGGCTGAATATACGATTAATCAAAATATATATGATATATTGCGGCATATATATGATTTCCGTGCATCTTGTATCGGTTTTTCCTGTTATATATGGAATATTGAAATGACGTATCATCTTATTCGACTTATCAAACAGATAGAACCTAATATTCGCATATTGGCAGGAGGTCCCGAAGTATCTTATACCGCTCGCGAAGTACTGGAAACCTGCACGGATATTGATTATGTACTGCAAGGGGAAGGCGAAGTTGTCCTTCCGCAACTTATCCGGGAATGGGAAGAAGGAAAAGATGGCCTTTCTCTGCCCGGTGTTTTAGGACGCCGTAGCGGACATATTGCAGGGGATGAATCTTTTTGCGAAGTAACACCGGATTTGGACGCCTTGCCATTTCCGTATGCCGGAGAAGATTTAGCAACACTGGACCATAAAATTATGTATTATGAAAGCTCTCGCGGCTGTCCCTTCCATTGCCAGTACTGCTTATCCGGAATGAGTGACACCGTGCGTTTCCGTTCTGTATCCAAGGTTATTAAGGAATTACAGTATTTTGTGGCAGCGGGAATACGACAGATAAAATTTGTCGATCGTACGTTTAATTGCAACCCGCGTCATTATCGACCGCTTTTGCAATATATGATATCGGTACAAGAACCGATAAACTTTCATTTGGAAATAGAGCCCGGACTGCTTACTGATGAAGATTTGGCGCTTTTATCACAGGCTCCCAAAGGACGGATCCAGCTGGAAATGGGAATTCAATCAACCTACGAAACGACATTAAAGGCAATTCACCGACATAATGACTGGCCGCGCATAAAACATATCATGGAGATGCTCTTGAAAAAAGAAACGATTCATTTACATCTCGATTTGATCGTCGGACTTCCCTATGAAGATTATGATCATTTACGACATTCTTTTAATGATATTTATGCGCTGCATCCCCATAAACTGCAAATCGGCTTTCTGAAACTCCTGAAGGGGTCCGGTATCCGGCGCGATTATCCGCAGCAATATCGCTATGATCCCTGCGGTCCGTATGAAGTATTGGCCACGAAGTGGCTTCCCTATGAAAAGATACGATATCTTAAAGTATTTGAGGATGTATTTGAACGTATATATAATTCAGGAAAATTCTACTATACCCTTGCCTATTTAGGACGCTTCTGTCATGATGATTATATGCTGCTGTATGAACGCATAACGGCATACTGGATAGAAGAAAAAAATGATGCCGCTGCTGTTTCCGATTATAATTTGTGTCGTTTCTTTTGGCGGTTTTTATGTAAGCAGGCGGCCTATCAAGAGCATCTTGCGGTTCTGCGCGAACTTTTGAGTTTGGATATGCTGGTATTTTTCCGGTTTCGCATAAAACCTGATTTTTTGGATTGGCAGGAAGCGGAACGCAGTGTGACGGATTCCTTGTTTCGCTGTGAAGAAAATATGAGACAATATATACATGAATATACCTTTACTAACTGGCGCGATATAAAAATGAGGTATTTCCTTTGGCCGGTTTCTAATGAAACAAAAAATGAATTACAACGATATGCAAAAATGACGGAAGGGGCCGCATATATTCTTGCCGAGAAGCGCAGGAATGGAGTATGCTGGCAGTTGATTCCACGGAGGGGAATGCAGTAATGGAACGATATAATACATATTCACACTATTTAAAAGATACGTATGGAGAGAAGGTATACAAACTTCCTATCAGTATTCCCGATACGTGTCCTAACCGGGATGGCACTCTGGGAACCCGGGGATGCGTGTTTTGCGGTACTATCGGGGCCGGATATGAAAATCTGCCGGCGTCTGTAACGATCGGACAGCAAATTGACAAGAATATTGCTCATATTGCGCCTAAATATAAGGCGTACAAATATATTTCCTATTTTCAAAACTTTACGAATACCTATTTACGGCCCGAGGTATTTCGTCAATATCTTATAGAAGCCTGCCGGCCGGACATTGTAGGTATCGCGATTGCTACCCGGCCGGACTGCCTGCACCCGGCATATTTGGATATAATGGCAGATATCAAGGAAACATACGGCGTGGATATCCTTGTGGAGTTAGGATTGCAAACGGTCAATTATAAAACGTTGAAAAAAATAAATCGAGGACATACACTGGCAGAATATATTGACGCTATTCTTATGCTGCAGTCCTATCCTTTTAGAAATTGTACACATCTCATATTGAATTTACCTTGGGATACGATGGAAGATGTCATAGAGACAGCAAAAATTATTTCAGCACTGCCGACACATGAGATCAAACTTCATGCACTGTATATTATCAAAAATACAGTAATGGCGGATTGGTACGAACAAGGAAAGATTACCTTGGCACCCGTAGAAGAGTACGTCGAACGTGTGGTAACTTTCATTGAATATGTACGGCACGATATCGTCTTTCAACGGCTTATCGGACGTGCGCCGCAGGAAGCGACGGAATTTGCAAATTGGGGAATGGGCTGGTGGAAAATACGGGATATGATTGACGCGGAACTGGAACAAAGAGATAGTTGGCAGGGGAAAAAATGTGATTATTTGCAAGGTAAAGCAGTACGTAAATTTCTAATATAGTAGAAAAGAGGAATGCTCATTGTCTATGGAAAAGAGAATCCAGCTGGCCGATAGGAAAGAAGCAAAAGTCATTTTTGGAATGAAAGATGAATTCCTGAAAGTGTTGCAGCATGAATTTCCGAAATGCCGTATTGCGGCTCGCGGTGATGAAATAATTTTGGTCGGGGAGGAGTTGGACGTATCCTATGTAACTAAAATCATTGACATCTTACGATACCTAAATCGGGAAAATACATATATTACTACACAACATGTACGATACTCGTCTTTTATGATACAGCAGGGAAAAGAAGAACTGCTGCGTGCGATCTATTCGGATACCGTGAATATTTCCGCCAGAGGCCGGCTTATTAAGCCGAAGACACTGGGCCAAAAAAAGTATGTCGATTCTATTCGTAAAAACCTTATTACCTTTGGCATCGGTCCCGCGGGTACGGGAAAAACGTATTTGGCTGTTGCCCTTGCGGCTTTTTGCCTGCGCAATCGTGAAGTAGAACGAATCGTTCTGACTCGTCCGGCTGTAGAAGCGGGAGAAAAACTGGGATTTCTTCCGGGCGATCTGCAGGAAAAAATAGACCCGTATTTACGTCCCTTATATGATGCGTTGGCCGATATGTTTGGGTATGATCAATTTCAAAAACTCATTGCCCGAAATATTATTGAAGTGGCTCCGTTAGCGTATATGCGCGGACGAACCTTGGAAGAATCTTTTATTATTCTGGATGAAGCTCAAAATACGACGCGGGAACAGATGAAGATGTTTTTGACACGTATGGGAAATCATTCACGTGTTGTTGTTAATGGTGATATTACACAAATTGATTTAGCTGACCGAAAAACCTCGGGTCTCACGGAAGCGCAAAAAGTACTGGCGGATGTGCATGGTGTTGATATTGTTTCTTTTACGGATGAAGATGTTGTGCGCCATGATATGGTCGGGCGGATTATCCGGGCATATGACCGATTTTATAAAAATGAGTAAGGAGTTGATAGTATGAACATTAACATTAATTATGAGCAGGAAACAGTTAAAAACGCGGAATATGAAGCGGTCATCGAACAAGTATGTTCAGAAGCGGCGATTGTATATGGGTTAGGTTCCCATACGGAAATAAGCGTCCTTTTGTGCCATAACGAGTATATACGCAGTCTTAATAAACAATATCGTCAAATAGACCGGCCCACGGATGTTTTGTCATTTGCATTAAATGAAGGAGAAAATTCTGATTATGAGGGACCGGATGCCAATTTGCTGGGGGATATTGTCATTTCACTGGAAAAAGTACAGGAACAAGCTGATGAATATGGTCATTCTTTTGAACGAGAATTGGCCTATCTGACGATACATGGCATGCTGCATATATTGGGGTATGATCACATGACTGCGGAAGACAAGCTGGAAATGCGCAAGGAAGAAGAATTTATTTTGCAGCGGTTAGGCTATGTCCGCGCAGGTGAAGTGTTATGATCGATGAGACAACAGTAGCGATACTGATAAAAAAAGCAAGAGAAGCCCAGCAGCATGCTTACGCACCCTATTCACATTTTTCTGTTGGGGCGGCGGTATTAACCGAAGATAACCGTATGTATACGGGATGTAATGTGGAAAGTGCATCTTACGGACTTACTATGTGTGCGGAACGCAATGCAATAGGTAGTGCCGTGGCAGGAGGCTGCCATATGTTTCGGGCGTTGGCCCTTGTCGGGGAAAATCCAGATTGGATTACACCGTGCGGTGCTTGCCGCCAAGTTATGGAAGAATTTCATATTCCTGAAATTATTTTGACAAAATCAAATGATACGTATAAAATAGTATCACTCCGGGAATTGCTCCCGCATGCTT